>NZ_JAUZMZ010000034.1:0-36030 GCF_036327435.1 Rhodococcus chondri
CGTCCCAGGGCCGGCCCAGGCGCGAGGAGACCCACCACCTGCCATGGCGCCCGTCCGGGATCGCTTGAAAAGCCGAGCGCGGCTGCGGCTTCGTCGTCGGTGACGCCGTAGCGGACTCCGGTGTCGGCGATGTAGAAGAGGCTTCCGCGGCGACCGCTGTCCGGCACGATGGATGTCGTCTGTACGAAGGCGCCGCGTCCCGGCGGCACGTACACCGCATCCGCGTTCGGCCCGGGTCCGTCTGCCTGCGCCAGGGCGACCGGCACCGCGCGCTGTCCGATGGGCAACGCATGTCCCGCGGACAGTGCGAGGCGCGATCGCCGCTGATCCTCCGGACCGTCGACGGGGTACCAGGTCAGGCAGCCGACGGGCCGCTCGGTCGCGGCAACCGTGGTCGGCACCGTCTCCGGGAACGAGTCCACAGCCAACCGGTGGACCGTCGGTGCGTCCTTGAGCCGGTCCGGCGGGACGAGCGGAATCTCGGCGACACCTTGCGAATCGGAGAAGTGGATGATCTGTGCCGTGGCCTGGGAGACTTCTTGCACGCCGTCGCGCAACACCAGGTAGTATCGATGGCCACCCGGATCCGAAATACCCACGACCGAGCCGACTTTCACGTCGGGGATCGGAACCGACGGCGCGTCGCCGGCGCCCTCGATCGCGGGAGCCTCGAGCTCGGGAAGCTCAGGAAGCGCTGCCAGGAGACCGGCACTCACCGGACGTGCCGTCGCAAGGTCGATGCCGAGCACCCTGGCCAGGGCCCTGTCGGCAGGATCGATCTCCGCACGGCCACCACCGTAGACGAGGTAGTAGCGACCGGCTGCGGTGACCAGCAGCGCTTCGTCGTCACCGAGCGGATGCGAACCGGATCCGTACTCGACAGGACCAGCGACGACAGTCGTTGCCGCGAGAGCGGTTCCGCTGCCGTCGACCGTGTCGCACACGGTCCACGGCAGATCCTCGTTCACATGCGAGAGTGCGGACGGCGCTCCGGGAATGCCCACGAGCGGACCCCGCGGTCGATCGGCAAGCTCGTCGTCCGCCACGACCACAGGCTCTGCAGGGGAACCGAGCACGAGACGCGCGGACGCGAGATTGAGGGCAGGATGAAAGGTTCCGTCCACCGACACGTACAGCGCACCGGACTCACGTCCGACCACGATGGTTGCGTCACCGATCTTGTCCTGCGGGCGGAACAATGCCAGGGCGGCGCAGCCCGCCAGCGCGACAGACGTGATCACCGCGCCGACCGCGAGTGCCCGCGCCTGGGAACGCATGGGGTCGTGGATCATCCGCACATCGCGGCGAACCAGGGCGTGTTCCATTCGCCGGACCAGGAAGCGGTAACCATTGACCTGCCACCGCGTGGTGGGTTGCGCTGCCATAGATCCTCCCCCGTGCGGCACGCTCTCTGCCGCAAGACAGTACAGTTGCCACCGGGAAGTCGGGTGGGCACCCTGATGCCTGGTCCGACGGGGCTTCGGGGGGAGTGTCTTGCATCGGGTGAATTCGGAATCGGTACGGGGGAAACACACGGCCGCAGGTCGTCTCCTCGTCGCGGGGTGGCTTGCCGTCGCGGTCTGGGCCGGTGCCTCCATGGTCGACGCGCCACCCCTCGTGGCGCTTTCGGCCGGGACGTGCGCTGCCGTTGCGGCGCTCGCGCGTGTTCGCGGGCGCAGCGCCGACGACATCGTTCGGACATGGTGGCGGTACCTCGCCGGGAATCGGCCCTCCGACACGGTCGTTCGTGACTTCCCGCAGGAGTCGGGCCGACCGGTGGGGTTGCGCTGGAACGGAACATACGTAGCCGCCGTGGTAGAAGTACTGTCGGCACCCGGGCGGCTCACTCGTCTCGGCCGCGAGAGCGAAGAGTCCGGATACGTGCTGCCACTGGGTGCCGTCGCAGCGTGCCTGCGCCGCCACGACGTCACGCTGGATGCGATCGACGTCGTCGTCCACGGTCGTCGCGTCCTCGACGCGACACCGGCCGGTCAGGTCTACGCCCAGCTCGTCGGACCGCTACCTGCGGCTGCCGTCCGCACGGTATGGATTGTTCTCGGATTCGACGGTGCGGCCTGCCCTGGCGCCGTGGCCAGTAGGGGCGGCGGATCGGACGGTGCCGCGCGCACGGTCACGGCGTCGGCGCGGCGGATCGTGCGTACCCTTCTCGACGCGGGTTGCCCGGCCCGTACGTTGACTGCGGCGGAAGTCGAGGCCGCCTCACTGAAGATTACTCACGGCGTCGATCCTGTTGCTCTCGGGCAGAATTGGCGATTCGTGTCGCTTCCCGCCGGCTTCAACACCGGCGGGTCGCTCGACCCCCGCAGGATCGAACGCGCCACGCTCGATCGGGTCTGGGCGCATCCCACGCTGGCGTCGACGCTCACTCTGCGGCTTCGGCCCGGCGACTCCGGCTCGGTGCAGGTCGGCGGACTCGTACGTTTCACCACGCGCACACCGAGGGGGCCCGCGATGAGCGGAATCCGTTCCGCCGGTGGGTGTCATCGCGAGTCGCTGTCGGCGGCGCTTCCCCGCGGCGATCGCGGACCCGAGACATCGACCGGGTTTCGTCCGACGACGGCGGCGGTTCTCGACGAACTGAAGTTGCCGGCGGCGGGTTGCGGCCAGCTGATCGGGTCCGACACCGCAGGTCGCGCCGTCGCTGTCCGCCTCACCGGGCACGGTGTCCGGTCCGTGTACGTGGCGGGCGAACTGTATCTCGCGCAACAGATCGTCTTCCGCGCCGTTGCCATCGGAGCGCGCGTCCTGATACATACCGACCGGGTGAACGCATGGCGACCTCTACTCGACGGAGCGGCCGGTCCGGATCGGCTGCGGATGGCCGGTGAGTTTCCCGGCGACAGGGAATTCGACACGGTGGTCTACGACGGAGTTCATCCCTCGACGGTTCCGCCCCATGTCAGCGCGATCCACGTCCATTCGCATCCCGATCGATTGCCGCAGGAGAGACCGACGATCACTGTGCTGCAACCCGGAGCCGCCGGGGACCGGGTAATTCTCACGGCCGGCGGGCAGCAAACGACATTGACGCTGGTGACGATCGCCGCGGAGACCACCCATATCGGGCGGCCACGCACGGTCGAAGCCGTACCGAGGCGATGAGAGCCGGCTCAGCCGGGATACCGAGTCAGCTCGCGCCCTGCGCGAACAATCTGCGCCCACCACCCGAGCTGCCCCAGCATCCGCTGCGCGGAGTCGATGGCGGCGCCGTCGGAGGTGGTGCCGTCCGCGGCGAAGGCGTGTTTGACGCGGTGGAAGCTCACGGACTCCCGCACCGGCACCATGTGCACTTCGACGACCACCTGCCGCAGTTGTTCGACGGCGCGCAGACCGCCGGACAGTCCGCCGTACGAGACGAAGCCGACGGGTTTGGTGCGCCACTCGTGTTTGACGGTGTCGATCGCGGTCTTCAGCGCGGCCGGATAGCCGTGGTTGTATTCCGAGGTCACCACCACGAATGCGTCCGCGGCGCCGACCCGGCGGGTGAATGCCTCAGCGTCGCCGCCTCCCGAGAGATCTTGCGGCAGTGCGGTATCGAACAGGTCGATGACGCCGACATCGAACTCGGGTCGAGCCCGCGCGGTGGCGGCGAACCAGTCGGCCACCACGGGTGCGATCCGGCCGGCGCGCACGCTGGCGACGATGATCTCGAGGCGGATCGGGTCGGTCGCTGAGGGGGCCTGCATGCCTGTGATCGTAGGCGCGGCCGGTCAGGCCGTCAGGCCGTGGTTGAGCAGCGCCGCGAGTTCGCGGTAGGCCTGCGCGTCGGCGAGACCGGTGGCCCGCGCGACCTGCCGCTGCTGGATCCTCACCATGATCGCGGCGACGACGTCCGCGACAAACGCGGCGTGCACCTCGCGGAGCTCTCCTGCGGCAACGCCCTCGTCGATGAGGGTGCGCACGCGGTCGGCCGCGAGCCGGGTGTTGCGCTCGTACACCTCCCGGGCGGCGGCGGTTCCCGCGATGTCCTCCATGAACCGGGCCGAGGCCGGTTCGAGCTGCCGTCCGACCGCCTCGAGGTACGTGCGGATGCGCGCTTCGGAGCTGCGGCTGCGCGCCAGATCGGCTTCGACGCGTTCGGTGGCCCCGCGGAAGAAGTGCACGGTGACGGCGTGGACGAGCCTGTCCTTGTTCTCCGCGAGGGCATAGAGGGTGGATTTGGAACAGCGCAGCCGCGCGGCGATGTCGTCGAGAGTGAGATGCGCGAAGCCCTCGTCGAGAAACAGCGTCACGAGCTGATCGAACAGCTGCGCCTGCCGCGCGGTGGTCCGCCGGTTGACCGCTCTTGTCATACGCGAGATAGTACTGCAGTATCAGTTTCAGTACTGTTTTCGAATTGAGGAGTCTTTGTGCCCGTCGAACGCCTACTGCCCACTCCCGAGGCCTACGACCTGATCGATCTCACGCGCGATGTCGCCGACAAGGTGCTCGCGCCGCGGGTCGTCGAGCACGAACGGGCCGAGACGTTCCCGGAGGGCGTGTTCCCGGCGCTCGGCGCGGCCGGGCTGCTGAGCCTGCCGTATCCGGAGGAGTTCGGTGGCGGCAATCAGCCGTACGAGGTCTACCTGCAGGTACTCGAGGAACTGGGGGCGCGCTGGGCGGCCGTGGCGGTAGCGGTCAGCGTCCACGGCCTGTCCTGCTTCGCGCTGAACACTTACGGCACCGACGAGCAGAAGAACAAGTGGCTTCCCGAGATGCTCGGCGGCAACACGATCGGCGCCTACAGCCTCTCCGAGCCGCAGGCCGGCTCGGATGCGGCCGCGCTCGCGTGCCGCGCCGAGGCCGTCGACGGTGGTTACCGCATCCGCGGGTCGAAGGCGTGGATCACCAACGGCGGCAAGGCCGATTTCTACACCCTCTTCGCGCGCACCGCCGATACCGGCAGCAAGGGCATCTCGTGTTTCCTCGTCCCCCGCGACACCGAGGGCCTGAGCTTCGGTAAGCCGGAGGAGAAGATGGGACTGCACGCGATCCCCACCACGGCCGCCCACTACGACGACGCCTTCGTCCCCGCCGAGCGCCGGATCGGTGCCGAGGGTCAGGGGTTGCCCATCGCCTTCAGCGCACTCGATTCGGGTCGTCTCGGCATCGCCGCGGTCGCGGTCGGTCTGGCGCAGGCCGCCCTCGACGAGGCCACCGCATATGCCAAGGAGCGCAAGGCGTTCGGCAAGCGCATCGTCGACCACCAGGGACTGGGATTCGTTCTGGCCGACATGGCTGCCGCGGTGGATTCGGCCCGCGCCACCTACATCGACGCCGCGCGCCGCAAGGACGCGGGCCGGCCCTATTCACGGCAGGCATCGGTGGCGAAACTCGTCGCGACGGATGCGGCGATGAAGGTCACGACCGACGCGGTGCAGGTGCTCGGCGGCTACGGCTACACCCGGGACTTCCCGGTGGAGCGTTTCATGCGCGACGCGAAGATCACGCAGATCTTCGAGGGCACCAACCAGATTCAGCGTCTGGTGATCGCGCGGTCGCTGGCGGGCTGACCGCACCGCGGTTCACGGCGCCCGGACGGGGCCGTCACCGAAGCCTTCGCGTCAGGCGCCGATTGCGTCCCGGAGCATCGGCCAGGACTCGTGCAGCGCGTCCTGCCAGTACCCCCACGTGTGCGACCCGTCGTGACGGATCGAGTACGTCGCTTCGATCCCCAGTCCGTCCAGCGCAGTGCGCAGGCGTTCGGTGCAGCCACTCACCGCACCTTCGATCACGCCCAGCATCGCAACGTCCAGGAGTGCCGCAGGCCCGGATTTCTGTACCGCCGCCGTCTCGTGGGGTCCGGGCCATCCGCCGCTCGACGACACGAAGATCGTCTTGCCCCGGAGCTTTTCCGCATTCCGGAGCACATCCTGATCGAGCCAGTGCGAACCTCCGACGGGCCCCCACATGTTCTCGACGTCGGCCCCGCGAGCCCCACCACCATCCGGGTGTACCGGCTGCCTGCCTCGGTCGCGGTCTCCGCACATCCGCTGTACGAACCGACAGCCTGGTACAACTGCGGAGCGTGCTCGGCGAGAGCGAGCGCGGACGTCGCCGACATCGACACCCCGGCAACCGCGTTCCGGCCGCTTGCGCCGAGCACCTCGTCGACGACGGGTGGCAGTTCTTCGGTCAGGAACGTCGTCCATTTGTTTGCGACCGAGCTCGGGATCGTCTGCGATCCAGTCGGTGTAGTAGCTGAAGGCACCCCCGATCGGGGTGACCACGTTGACGTTCTCGCCCTCGAAGAACTCGACGATGTCGGTCTGTTCCCGCCAGGTGGCGGCGTCTTCACCGCCACCCGCGCCGTTGAGAAGATAGAAAACCGGCCGTGGCTCGGTGGTGTCCGCGGGCCGGATCACCTCGAGCTCGATCGTCCGATCCATCGCTGCCGAATGCACGAACAGCGACCACTCGCGGTCCGAATGCCGCTCGACGCGGTCGAGACCAGCGGTAGCCGACGCCGCGACGGTCCCTCCCGCAAACTCGTCCGCCCATGCAGCTCCCGGCTGCGCCCCGAGCGTGAGAGCCACGGCCGACGCCGCGGCCACAGCAGACAGAGCGAGGCGCCTTCGCACGGTCTCGTTCTCCTTCGTCAGCAGCATCCGGGCGTGATCGGTCCGCGCATCTCCCGCGTCGCCGTGTTCCGTGCCGCGAGGTCCTCGTCGGCAGGGTAGTCGACCCCGACGAGCGACAACCCGTGTGCCGGTGCGACGGCAACCGACGCGGCACGTTTGCGTTCGTCGAGCAGTGCGGTCATCCACTCGACGGACCGTCGGCCCTCCCCTACCGCGAGGGCCGCGCCGACGAGACTACGCACCATCGACCAGCAGAACGCGTCGGCGCTCACATGTGCGGTGAGGATGTCACCGGACCGTGTCCATTCGTAGCGCTGAAGCTCACGCACGGTCGTGGCGCCGTCCCGGCGCTTGCAGAACGCAGCGAAATCGTGCAGCCCCAGCAAGGATTCGGAAGCGCGCTGCATCGCGCCGAGGTCGACCTGTTTGGGCCATGCGACGGTGTCGCGGGCGCGCAGCGGATCGGCCCCGTACGGCGCGGTCGTCACCCGGTATTCGTAGTGCCGCCGGATCGCGGAGAAGCGGGCGTCGAAGTGTTCCGGCGCCACCGAGATTCGTCTCACTCGCACGTCCTTCGGCAGGAAACGTGCGAGGCGCCGCACCCACCGCGACGGGTCGTCGGGCAGCGTGCCGGTCGGTACGTCGACGTGCGCGACCTGCGCCCCGGCGTGAACGCCCGCGTCGGTACGGCCGGCGACCGTGAGCAGCACCGGGGTGCGGACGATCGCCGACAGCTTCTCTTCGATTTCTCCGCAGACGGTGCGCCGGCCGGGTTGCCGTGCCCAGCCGGAGAAGTCGGTGCCGTCGTAGGCGATGTCGAGACGCAGACGCGTCATGTTCTGGATGTCGGAAGCAACGAGCCCGCCGCCCTCGGAAGGGGCGGCGGGCTCGTTCGCTTCAGCAGGTGCCGAAACCAAGAGGACTAGTCCTTCTTGGCCTCGTCCGCCTCGGCCGCGTCGGCGGCCGTGGCGTTGGTGTCCTCGATACCGTCGACCACAGCGTCGGCGTTCTCGACCTCGGCCTCGGTGGCGTCGGCCTCGACGGCCTCGACCACGTTGTCCTCGGCAGCCGGTGCGGACTGCGAGGCGGCGACGCGGCGAGCGCGATCTGCCTCGGAGCTGACCGTCTTCTCGCGGACGAGCTCGATGATCGCCATGGGCGCGTTGTCGCCCTTGCGCGGCATCGTCTTGATGATGCGGGTGTAGCCGCCGTTACGGTCCTCGAAGGACGGGCCGATCTCTGCGAACAGAGCGTGGACGACGTCCTTGTTGCGGATGACCTTCAGCACCTCACGACGCGAGGCCAGCGTGCCGGTCTTCGCGTGCGTGACGAGCTTCTCGGCGTACGGGCGCAGGGCCTTGGCCTTGGACTCCGTGGTGGTGATGCGGCCGTGCTCGAAGAGCGCGGTGGCCAGGTTGGCGAAGATCGCCTTCTGGTGCGAGGCCGACCCACCGAAGCGGGCGCCCTTCTTGGGCTTGGGCATGATTTTCTCCTAGTAACGGACCGTGAGCTGTTAGAGCTGCTCGGTCTCGGCGTAGTCCTCGTTGCCGTCGGCCTCACCGAAGGAACCGGCGTCGGTGTCGCTCCAGGTGCCGGTCGCGGCGTCGTAGCCGGCGACGGTGCTGGGATCGAACGACGCCGGGCTGTCCTTGAGCGACAGACCGAGCGAGTGCAGCTTGACCTTGACCTCGTCGATGGACTTCTGGCCGAAGTTGCGGATGTCGAGCAGATCGGATTCCGTCCGTGCGACAAGCTCACCGACGGTGTGAACACCTTCGCGCTTGAGGCAGTTGTAGGACCGGACCGTCAGGTCCAGATCCTCGATCGGAAGTCCGAAGGAGGCGATGTGGTCGGCCTCGGCAGGCGAGGGACCGATCTCGATGCCTTCTGCTTCGACGTTCAGCTCACGAGCCAGACCGAAGAGCTCCACCAGGGTCTTACCCGCCGAAGCGAGCGCGTCCCGCGCGGTGATCGAGTTCTTGGTCTCCACGTCGAGGATCAGCCGATCGAAGTCGGTGCGCTGCTCGACGCGGGTCGCTTCCACCTTGTACGTGACCTTGAGCACCGGCGAGTAGATCGAGTCGACCGGGATACGGCCGATCTCGGCGCCGGACGCCTTGTTCTGGACGGCGGGGACGTAGCCGCGACCGCGCTCGACGACGAGCTCGATCTCCAACTTGCCCTTGTCGTTCAGGGTGGCGATGTGCAGGTCCGGGTTGTGGATGGAGACACCGGCCGGCGGGACGATGTCACCCGCCGTCACGGTGCCCGGGCCCTGCTTGCGGACGTACATGGTGACCGGCTCGTCCTCTTCCGAGGAAACCACGAGGCCCTTGAGGTTCAGGATGATGTCGGTGACATCCTCCTTCACGCCGGGAACCGTGGTGAACTCGTGGAGCACGCCGTCGATGCGAATGCTGGTGACGGCCGCGCCCGGAATCGAGGAGAGCAGGGTGCGACGAAGCGAATTGCCGAGGGTGTACCCGAAGCCAGGCTCGAGCGGCTCGATGATGAACTTCGAGCGGTCGTCAGCGATGACCTCTTCGGTCAGGGTGGGTCGCTGCGAGATGAGCATGAGTTGCCTCCTTGTGGGCGTCCGCTATTTGACGCCCTAGTGGATGGTGTGGTGTCCTCCCGAACCCCTGAGGGATCGAAAGGACACCACGGCACGAAGTAGGTGCCTTACTTCGAGTAGTACTCGACGATCAGCTGTTCCTGGAGCGGGATGTCGATCTGTGCGCGCTCGGGGAGCTGGTGGACCAGCACCCGCAGACGCTGACCGACAACCTGCAGCCACCCGGGGATCGGGCGATCGCCCTGGGTCTCGCGGGCGACCTGGAACGGCAGCGTGCTCAGCGACTTCTCGCGGACATCGATGATGTCGTACTGGGAGACGCGGTAGCTGGGGATGTCGACCTTCTTGCCGTTGACCAGGAAGTGGCCGTGGCTGACCAGCTGACGGGCCTGACGACGCGTGCGGGCGAGGCCGGCACGGTAGACGACGTTGTCCAGACGCGACTCGAGGATGGTCAGCAGCACCTCACCGGTCTTACCGGGGCGGCTGGCGGCTTCCTCGTAGTAACGGCGGAACTGCTTCTCCATGATGCCGTAGGAGAAGCGGGCCTTCTGCTTCTCCTGCAGCTGGAGCAGGTATTCGCTCTCCTTGATCCGCGCGCGGCCGTGCTGGCCGGGCGGGTAGGGGCGACGCTCGAAGGCTTGATCGCCTCCGACCAGGTCGACGCGGAGACGACGCGACTTACGGGTAACGGGACCGGTATAACGTGCCATGATTTAGAACCTTTTCCTTTCCCGTATTAGACGCGACGCCGCTTGGGCGGACGGCAACCATTGTGCGGCTGGGGCGTGACGTCGGAGATGGTGCCGACCTCGAGGCCTGCGGCCTGGAGGGAACGGATCGCCGTCTCGCGGCCCGAGCCGGGGCCCTTGACGAAGACGTCGACCTTCTTGACACCGTGCTCCTGCGCCTTGCGGGCAGCGCTCTCGGCGGCGAGCTGTGCGGCGAACGGGGTCGACTTGCGCGAACCCTTGAAGCCGACGTGGCCCGAGGACGCCCAGGAGATCACGTTGCCCTGGGGATCGGTGATCGAGACGATGGTGTTGTTGAAGGTGCTCTTGATGTGAGCGGCGCCGTGCGGGACGTTCTTCTTGTCCCTGCGCCGTGCCTTCTGGGTCTTCTTCGGACCGGCGGTGCGTGACTTGGGAGGCATTACTTCTTCTTTCCTGCGACGGTGCGCTTCGGACCCTTACGGGTACGGGCGTTGGTCTTGGTGCGCTGTCCACGCACGGGCAGACCACGACGATGCCGCAGGCCCTGGTAGCAGCCGATCTCGATCTTGCGGCGGATGTCCGCCTGAACCTCGCGGCGGAGGTCACCCTCGACCTTGTAGGACTCCTCGATGTACTCGCGGAGCTTGGCGAGATCCTCGTCGGAGAGGTCCTTGCTGCGCACGTCCGGGTTGACGCCGGTGGCCGCGAGGATCTCCTGAGAGCGGGTACGGCCGATGCCGTAGATGTAGGTCAGTGCGATCTCCATCCGCTTTTCACGGGGAAGATCAACACCTGCGAGACGTGCCATGTGTGGCATTCCTATTCGGTGTGCGGAGGTCTGCTCCCAGCCCGTCCCCTGCGTCGAAAACCTGTGTAGTCGCTGAACACAGTGGGGCCCCGGCCTCCGGACCGGGGGTTGATCGCGCAGCTCCCCGACGAATCGAGGATCGTAACCACGCGACTGGTGCTGGAAGGTCTTCTGTGCTTGTTGCCAAGCCGATCTTCGCGAAGAAGGTCGATCTAGCCCTGACGCTGCTTGTGGCGCAGGTTCTCGCAGATCACCATGACCCGTCCGTTGCGACGGATCACCTTGCACTTCTCGCAGATCTTCTTGACGCTAGGCTGAACCTTCACTGCGTCTGATCTCCTGTAGGTACGCCCCCGGACACGACATGCCGCGCCGGAGACATGATTTTCCCCGACCGTGTGGCCGGGGAAGCCTGTTACTTGTAGCGGTAGACGATGCGTCCACGCGTGAGGTCGTAGGGCGAAAGCTCCACGACAACCCGGTCCTCGGGAAGGATACGAATGTAGTGCTGACGCATCTTGCCGCTGATGTGGGCCAAAACCTTGTGGCCGTTCTCGAGCTCAATGCGGAACATCGCATTGGGCAGCGGCTCGATTACCCGACCCTCGACCTCGATTGCCCCGTCTTTCTTAGCCATATCCTCCGCGATCCGTTGTTCGAATTGTGGCATCGGTTTCCGTTACCGTGACGCTCGGCAACTCCGGAATTCCACGGGCGTCGAGATATCGACGCGCATAGACCAGAGCGCAGCGCGCACCACCGAACCATGGTACGGGAAGTTTCCCACCAGGCCAAACGAACCGGCCGGAAACACAGATGAGGAGGCTCGCGTGCGGGCGCTGATCCAACGAGTGACAACTGCAGCGGTGACCGTCGACGGGAGCGAGGTCGCCCGCATCTCCCCCGCGCCGGGTGAGCACGGTCTGCTCGTGCTCGTCGGCGTCACCCACGACGACGACACCGCCAAGGCAGCCACGCTGGCGCGCAAAGTATGGACGATGCGCATCCTCGAAGACGAGAAGTCGGCATCCGACCTCGATGCGCCGGTGCTGGTCGTCAGCCAGTTCACGTTGATGGCCGACACTCGCAGGAGCCGGCGCCCGTCCTGGTCGGCGGCCGCACCCCGCTCGGTCGCCGAGCCGCTCGTCGAGGAGTTCGCGTCGGCGCTCCGAGACCTCGGTGCGCATGTGGAAACCGGCAGGTTCGGCGCACACATGGAAGTGAGCCTGGTCAACGACGGCCCGGTCACCCTCCTCGTGGAGGTGTGAGGCGCTTCTACTCGGGACGGACTGTGAGAATCCGCGGACCGTCCTCGGTCACCGCGACGGTGTGTTCCCAGTGCGCGGCCCGGCTGCCGTCGGTCGTGACGACCGTCCACTCGTCGTCGAGGACCTCGGTCTCATATGTGCCGAGGGTGAGCATCGGCTCGATCGCGAGCACGGAACCGACGACCAGGCGTGGCCCCTTTCCGGGAGCGCCCTCGTTCGGCAGGAAGGGATCCATGTGCATCTCCCGGCCGATGGCGTGGCCACCGTATCCGTCGACGATGCCGTAGTTGCGGCTGTGCAGCTTCTCGGCGGCGTGCGTGCCGAGCTCGATCGCGTGTGAGACGTCGGTCAACCGGTTGCCGGGCAGCATCGCGGCGATACCCGCCTCCATCGACAGGCGTGTCGCATCGCTCAGGTCGCTGTCCGCCGGCGACAGCCCGCCGACGCCGAACGTCCACGCCGAATCTCCGTGCCACCCGTCGAGGATGGCGCCGCAGTCGATGGACACCAGATCGCCCTCGGCAAGCACGTCGGCCTGCGACGGGATGCCGTGGACGACCCGATCGTTCACCGACGTGCAGATCGAGCCGCTGAAGCCGTGGTAACCCAGGAACGACGGAACGGCACCCGCATCGCGGATCACCGCTTCCGCCACCCTGTCGAGTTCCAGGGTGCTCACGCCCGGCTTCGCCGCTTCCCGAACCGCCACCAACGCGGCCCCGACGATGGCGCCCGCAGCCGCCATCGCCTCCAGTTCGCCGGTAGTGCGAAACGGAACAACCTTGCGCTTACGCCCGAAACCCATCTCGAACTTCCCTGTTGCTACTTGCCCAGCGCAGCGAGGGCGCGGGCGTTGATCTCGTCGACCTCGCCGACCGCGTCGACCGTGATGATCGAGCCGGCGTAGTGGTCGAGCAGTGGAGCGGTTTCCTCACGGTAGACCCGGAGACGGTTGCGGATCACGTCCTCGGTGTCGTCGGCGCGACCGCGGGCGAGCATGCGCTCGACGACGATGTCCTCGTCGATGACGAACGACAGGACGCCGTCGAGGGCGACGCCGAGCTGCGCGAGGATGTTCTCGAGTTCCTTCGCCTGCTCGACGCTGCGGGGGAAGCCGTCCAGGAGGAAGCCGTTGGCGGCGTCGGGCTCCGCAAGGCGCTCGCGCACCATGTTGTTGGTGATCTCTGCAGGAACGAGGTCACCCGCGTCGATGTACTTCTTGGCCTCGAGCCCGAGCGCAGTGCCCTGCCCGATGTTGGCGCGGAAGAGATCACCGGTCGAAATGGCGGGGACGCCGAGCTTCTCGGACAGGATCGCGGCCTGCGTGCCCTTGCCGGCACCGGGAGGACCGAGGAGTACAAGTCTCACTTGAGGAACCCTTCGTAGTTGCGCTGCATCAATTGACTTTCGATCTGCTTGACAGTGTCCAGCGCGACACTGACGAGAATTAGCACCGCGGCACCACCGAAAATACTCGATGCGGTTTCGCTGCCGGACAGGAAGAAGTGCGGCAGCACTGCGATGAGACCGAGATAGATCGACCCGGGAACGGTGATCCGGTTGAGCACGTGACTGAGGTACTCGGCGGTCGGGCGACCCGGCCGGATGCCCGGAATGAATCCGCCGTACTTCTTCATCTCGTCGGCGCGTTCCTCCGGATTGAAGGTGATGGCGACGTAGAAGAACACGAAGAACACGATCAGCGAGAAGTAGATGGCGATGTAGACGGGGTTGTTCGGGTTGACCAGATACTCGTTGATGATCCGCTGCCACCAACTGGGCTCGACCGCCGATGTCGCTCCCGTCAGCTGAGCGATCAGGTTCGGCAGGTACAGCAGCGACGACGCGAAGATCACGGGGATGATGCCGGCCTGGTTGACCTTGAGCGGCAGGTACGTCGAGGAGCCGCCGTACATCCGACGGCCCACCATGCGCTTCGCGTATTGCACCGGGATGCGTCGCTGGCCCTGCTCGACGAACACGACACCGGTGATGATCACGAGCGCCACGACACACACGATGGCGAACACCAGGCCGCCGCGGGCCTCGAGAATGTTCCGGCCCTCGGAAGGCAGCCGGGACGCGATACCGACGAAGATCAGCAGTGACATACCGTTGCCGACGCCGCGTTCGGTGATGAGCTCACCGAACCACATCAGCACAGCGGCACCCGCGGTCATGACGAGCACGATGACAACCATGCCGAAGACGCTGTCGTCGGCGAGGATCGGTTCGGCACAGCCCTGCAGCAACTGGCCGCGCGCGGCGAGCGCGACGATGCCGGTCGACTGCAGGATCGCGAGGGCGACGGCCAGATAGCGCGTGTACTGCGTCATCTTGGCCTGACCGGACTGGCCTTCCTTGCGGAGCTCCTCGAAGCGCGGGATCACCACCGTCAGGAGCTGCACGATGATGCTCGCCGTGATGAAGGGCATGATGCCGATCGCGAATACCGACAGCTGCAACAGCGCGCCACCGGAGAAGAGATTGATCAGCGAATAGATCCCGGCTTGTTCGCCGCCCGCGAGCTGATCGACGCAGGCTTGAACGTTGCCGTAGTCGACACCCGGGGACGGCACCGTCGCACCGAGGCGGTACAGCGCCACCAGTCCGAGGACTATGAGGATCTTCCGCCTCAGGTCCGGGGTCCTGAGGGCCGAGACGAAGGCGGAAAGCAAAGATCCTCCTGGCAGGCCGAACGGGAACGACGGGTCGACTCGTGAGCCCGCCGGACAGTAGACAACTCTTGAACTCTAACAGTGCGCGCTCGGGCGCCTGTCCGTCAGGATGACCGGCGCAGGCTTCCGGGCGTCACGGAGCGGCATCGTGGCGTACGCCGGTAGCGTACGGCAACACCGTGAAAGCAGGAACGACCGCGGTGCAGTTCGATCTGCACCGCGGCCGTTCCGACACCGTGGGTCACGCACGATCGGACAGGTCAGGCCTGTTCGGTCGTGGTGCCACCCGCAGCGGCAATCTTTTCCTTGGCGGAACCGGAGAACTTGTTCGCGGTCACCTGGACGGCAACCGACAGTTCACCTTCGCCGAGCACCTTCACGAGCTGGTTCTTGCGAACCAGGCCCTTGGCGACGAGCTCGTCGATGCCGATCTGGCCACCCTCCGGGAAAACCCGGGCGATGTCGCCGACGTTGACGATCTGGTACTCGGTGCGGAATGCGTTCTTGAAGCCCTTGAGCTTCGGCAGACGCATGTGCAGGGGCATCTGGCCACCTTCGAAGGCCGGCGACACGTTCTTGCGTGCCTTCGTGCCCTTCGTACCGCGGCCGGCAGTCTTGCCCTTGGAACCTTCACCGCGTCCGACGCGGGTCTTGTCCGTCTTGGCGCCCGGTGCGGGGCGCAGATGATGCAGCTTGATGGTCATTCTCAGACCTCCTCAACGGTCACGAGGTGACGCACCACGTTGATCAAGCCACGGTTCTGCGCAGTGTCCTCACGAACCACGGACTGACGGATCTTCCGCAGGCCGAGGGTGCGCAGGCTGTCACGCTGATTCTGCTTGCAACCGATGGTGCTCTTGATCTGGGTGATCTTCAGATCTGCCATTACTTCACGCTCCCAGCAGCCTGTGCGCGGGCGCGCAGCATGCCGGCGGGGGCCACGTCCTCGATCGGGAGGCCGCGGCGAGCCGCAACTTCCTCGGGACGCTGCAGGCCCTTGAGCGCCGCCACGGTCGCGTGCACGACGTTGATCGCGTTGTCGGAACCGAGCGACTTCGACAGGATGTCGGAGATACCCGCGCACTCCAGCACGGCACGCACCGCGCCACCGGCGATCACACCGGTACCCGGCGAGGCCGGACGGAGCATGACGACGCCCGCAGCAGCCTCACCCTGAACCGGGTGCGTGATGGTGGTGGCGATCATCGGGACGCGGAAGAAGCCCTTGCGAGCCTCCTCGACACCCTTCTGGATGGCCGCGGGAACTTCCTTGGCCTTGCCGTAGCCGACGCCGACCAGACCGTTGCCGTCGCCCACGATCACCAGAGCGGTGAAGCTGAAGCGCCGGCCGCCCTTGACGACCTTCGACACACGGTTGATCGAGACGACACGCTCGATGAAATTCGACTTCTCGGCGGCGCCGCCGCCACGCGAGTCGCGGTCGCGGCGGTCGCGACCACCGCGGTTGTCTCCGCTGTTGGGGGCATTCTGTCCGGCGGGACCGCTGCCGCCGTCACGCCGCTGACGTCCCGGCATCAGGCGTTCCTTCCGTTAGAAAAAGTGATCATCAGAACTTCAACCCGCTTTCGCGAGCCGCGTCCGCGAGGGCCGCGATGCGGCCGCTGTAGGTGTGACCGCCGCGGTCGAAGACCACAGCTTCCACGCCGGCAGCCTTCGCGCGCTCGGCGATCAGCTGACCGACCTTCGCGCCGCGAGCCTTCTTGTCGCCCTCGACAGCGCGCACATCGGGTTCGATGGTCGACGCTGCGGCGAGGGTCGTGCCGGTCAGGTCGTTGACCAGCTGCACGTGCAGGTGGCGCGACGACCGGTTCACGACGAGACGCGGACGCTCGGCGGTGCCGGAGATCTTCTTGCGAAGACGGAAGTGACGACGCGTCTTCGACAGTCGACGCGTCGTGGACGCGTCCTTGCCACGCGGGATGCGCTTGGCCTTCTGGTTCTCTGTCTGGCTCATGATCACTTACCCGTCTTTCCGACCTTGCGACGGACCTGCTCACCCTCGTAGCGGATGCCCTTGCCCTTGTACGGGTCGGACTTCCGCAGACGACGGATGTTGGCCGCGATCTGGCCGACCTTCTGCTTGTCGATTCCCGTGATCGAGAATTTCGTGGGCGTCTCGACGGCGAACGTGATGCCCTCGGGTGCCTCGATCAGCACGGGGTGGCTGTAGCCGAGCGAGAACTCGAGGTCCTTGCCCTTCAGTGCCACGCGGTAGCCGACGCCGAAGATTTCCATCTTCGTGGTGTAGCCCTCGGTCACACCGACGATGAGGTTCTGTACCAGCGTCCGCGACAGGCCGTGCAGCGACCGGCTGCGACGCTCGTCGTTGGGACGGCTGACGTTGAGCAGGCCGTCGTCGCCCTTGGCGATGGTGATCGGCTCGGAGATCGTCAGCGACAGGTTGCCCTTGGGCCCCTTCACTGCGACGTTCTGGCCGTCGATGTTCACCTCGACCCCGGCGGGGACGGTAACGGGGAGTTTTCCGATTCGCGACATTGTGGTGGCCTCCCTTACCAGACGTAGGCGAGGACTTCCCCGCCCACTCCGTGCTTGGCCGCCTGGCGATCGGTGAGCAGGCCGGAAGACGTGGAGATAATCGCCACGCCGAGGCCGCCCAGGACCTTGGGCAGGTTGGTGGATTTCGCGTACACGCGCAGACCGGGCTTCGACACGCGGCGCACGCCGGCAAGGCTGCGCTCACGGGAAGGCCCGTACTTGAGGTCGACGACGAGGGTCTTGCCCACCTCGGCGTCCTCGGTGCGGTAATCGGAGATGTAGCCCTCGCGCTTGAGGATCTCGGCGATGTTCACCTTGATCTTCGACGACGGGAGCTTGACCTCGTCGTGGTACGCCGTGTTGGCGTTACGCAGACGCGTCAAGAAGTCTGCGATGGGGTCGGTCATGGTCATGGTCTGACCTGTACACCTTTCTCGGTGCGGTTCCCATGCAACACCGGGTGTCCCGGCCGTGGGCCTACAGCGAACTTGGTTTCAAATAGTGGGCCGGTAGCGGAAGCTGCCGGCCCCTGACACGCGGCGGTGGGCGGAGGCGCCGAGGCGCTCCGCCCACCGTTCACGTCACCAGGAGCTCTTGTGAACCCCGGGAAGCTCACCGCGGTGTGCCATCTCACGGAGGCAGATGCGGCAGAGTCCGAACTTGCGGAACACCGAGTGGGGGCGCCCGCAGCGCTGGCAGCGGGTGTAGGCGCGCACCGCGAACTTCGGCTTCTTGTTGGCCTTGTTGACCAGTGCCTTCTTAGCCATGGGCTCAGTTCTCCTTGAACGGGAAGCCGAGGTGCTTGAGCAGGGCACGGCCTTCTTCGTTGTTGGTGGCGGTCGTCACGACGGTGATGTCCATACCGCGCGGGCGATCGATCTTGTCCACGTCGATCTCATGGAACATCGACTGCTCGTTCAGGCCGAACGTGTAGTTGCCGTTGCCGTCGAACTGGTTGCCGTTGAGGCCACGGAAGTCCCGGATACGAGGCAGCGCGATGGACACGAGACGGTCCAGGAACTCCCACATGCGGTCGCCGCGCAGGGTGACGCGCGCACCGATCGGCATGCCTTCGCGCAGCTTGAACTGGGCGATGGACTTGCGGGCCTTGCGGATCTCCGGCTTCTGACCGGTGATCAGGGCCAGGTCGTTCACGGCGCCGTTGATCAGCTTCGCGTCGCGGGCGGCGTCGCCGACACCCATGTTGACGACGACCTTCACCACGCCGGGGATCTGCATGACGTTCGCGTAGTTGTACTCGGCCTGCAGTGCGTCCTTGATCTCCGCACGGTAGCGGGCCTTCAGGCGCGGCAGGGTCTTGTTCTCGGTGGTGGTCATGTCAGATGTCCTTCCCGTTCTTCCGGGAAATCCGAACGCGCTTGCCGGTCTCCTCGTCGGTCCGGTAGCCCACGCGAGTGGGGTTGCCGTCCGAGTCGATAACCGCGACGTTGGAAACGTGGATCGAGGCCTCCTGCGTGACGATGCCCCCGGAAGAGGCACCACGCTCGTTGGCCGAGACCGCGGTGTGCTTCTTGATTCGGTTCACGCCCTCGACGAGGACACGGTTCTCCTTGGGGTAGGCCGCGATGACCTTGCCCTTGGCACCCTTGTCCTTACCCGAGATGACGAGCACGGTGTCGCCCTTGTGCACCTTCATCACAGCACCTCCGGAGCGAGCGAAACGATCTTCATGAACCGCTTGTCGCGCAGCTCGCGACCGACGGGTCCGAAGATACGAGTGCCACGCGGATCGTTGTCACCCTTGATGATGACGGCGGCGTTCTCGTCGAACTTGATGTACGAGCCGTCCGGCCGACGGCGCTCCTTGGTGGTGCGCACGATAACGGCCTTGACGACCTCGCCCCGCTTGATGTTGCCGCCGGGGATGGCGTCCTTGACGGTGGCGACGATGATGTCACCGACACCGGCGTAGCGACGTGACGAGCCACCGAGAACGCGGATGCAGAGAATCTCCTTGGCACCCGTGTTGTCGGCGACGCGCACTCGCGACTCCTGCTGGATCACTTACTTCTCCTTGACCTGGATTGGTATGCACGTCAGATTTCCGACCTGGACGTACGCGGTCGTCGGCTGCCCGAGGCTCACGTGCGAAAGACACACGGGTCCCCCAGGCAACCCGTCCAGAGTAGGCCATATACAGGATGCGGGGCAAACTAGCGAACTGTGAGCTCGCTCGCCTCGCACCGATCGTGACGGCCTCGGCCGGCATCGACGGCACCGGAAAGTGCGACGGCACCCTCCCGTCCGTTGAAGGATGGTGAGGGTGCCGTGCATCGATCGCGTGTCGAGTGGATCGGGAAGGCTACTTGGCCTTCTCGAGCACCTCGACCAGACGCCAGCGCTTCGACGCGGACAGCGGACGGGTCTCCATCAGCTGCACGCGGTCGCCGATGCCGGCGAGTCCGTTCTCGTCGTGCGCCTTCACCTTCGAGGTACGGCGGATGATCTTGCCGTACAGCGGGTGCTTCACACGGTCCTCGAGCTCGACCACGATGGTCTTTTCCATCTTGTCCGAGACGACGTAGCCGATGCGAACCTTGCGGCTGGCGCGCTCTTCGTTCTGGGTCACTGCCTTATCCTCACTCATGCCACGTCACCCGCATCCGGGCCGGAGGCCAATCCGAGCTCACGCTCACGCAGCACCGTGTAGATACGGGCGATCTCAGTGCGCACGGTGCGCAGCCGGCGGTTGTTGTCCAGCTGGCCGGTGGCCATCTGGAAGCGAAGGTTGAACAGCTCTTCCTTGGCCTCACGAACCTTGGCGGCCAATTCTTCGTCGTTCAACTCGCGGAGCTCCGCGGCGGGGGTACCGGTAGCCATCAGAACTGCTCCTCCCTCGTCACGATCCTGCACTTGCACGGGAGCTTGTGCATCGCGCGACGCAGGGCCTCGCGGGCGATCTCCTCGTTCGGGTAGCTCATCTCGAACAGCACGCGACCGGGCTTGACGTTCGCGACCCACCACTCGGGCGAGCCCTTACCGGAACCCATGCGGGTTTCGGCCGGCTTCTTCGTGAGGGGGCGATCCGGGAAGATGTTGATCCAGATCTTGCCGCCACGCTTGATGTGCCGGGTCATGGCGATACGAGCGGACTCGATCTGCCGGTTGGTGATGTAGGCCGGCTCGAGAGCCTGGATGCCGAAGTCACCGAAGGTCACCTGGGTTCCGCCCTTGGCGGCACCCGTACGGCTCGGATGGTGCTGCTTGCGGTGTTTGACCCGCCGTGGGATCAACATGCGTCAGCCCTCCTTGTTCTCTGTCGAAGCGGGCGCATCCGCCGACGCGGCGCGGCCGGCGTCGGTGCTGGTCGCAGTGGTGCCCGAGGCACCGGAGCGACGCGGACGGCTCGGACGCTCACGGCGCGGACGATCTGCCGGAGCAGCCGCCGCAGCAGCGAGTTCACGACGTCCACCGACGATGTCGCCCTTGTAGATCCAAACCTTCACGCCGATGCGGCCGAAGGTGGTCTTCGCCTCGTACAGGCCGTAGTCGATGTCCGCACGCAGGGTGTGCAGCGGAACGCGACCCTCGCGGTAGAACTCCGAGCGAGACATCTCGGCGCCGCCGAGGCGACCCGAGCACTGCACACGGATGCCCTTGACGTTCGGCTGACGCATGGCCGACTGGATGGCCTTGCGCATCGCACGACGGAACGCGACACGGTTCGAGAGCTGCTCGGCGACGCCCTGCGCCACCAGCTGAGCCTCGGACTCCGAGTTCTTGACCTCGAGGATGTTCAGCTGGACCTGCTTGCCGGTCAGCTTCTCGAGTGCGGCACGGATGCGATCGGCTTCGGCGCCGCGGCGGCCGATGACGATGCCCGGGCGTGCGGTGTGGATATCCACCCGCACCCGGTCGCGGGTGCGCTCGATCTCGACCTTCGCGATGCCCGCGCGCTCGAGGCCGGAGGCCAGGAACTTACGGATCGCGACGTCTTCCTTGACGTACTCCGAGTACTGCTTGTCGGCGTACCAGCGCGACTTCCAGTCGGTGGTGATGCCGAGACGGAAGCCGTGCGGGTTGATTTTCTGGCCCACTACTGAGCTCCCTTCCGGCGGTTACGAGTGGACGAATTCGCCCGGGACGCGACGCTTTCCACGACCACGGTGATGTGGCTCGACCGCTTGCGGATGCGGAACGCACGGCCCTGAGCACGCGGCTGGAACCGCTTGAGGGTGGTGCCCTCGTCCACGTACGCCGTCGCGACGACGAGGGTGCTCGGGTCGAGGTTCAGGTTGTTCTGCGCGTTGGCGGCGGCCGACGCGATCACCTTGGCGACCGGCTCGGCCGCGGACTGCGGCGCGAACTTGAGGATTGCGAGTGCTTCCTCGACGGACTTACCGCGAACGATGTCGACTACGCGGCGCGCTTTCATCGGGGTCACGCGCACGTGGCGCGCAACTGCCCGAGCGCTGGGGTTGGTGGTTTCAGTGCTCATCGACGCTTGCTCTTCCGGTCGTCCTTGATGTGGCCCTTGAACGTACGGGTCGGCGCGAATTCGCCGAGCTTGTGTCCGACCATCGCGTCCGAAATGAACACCGGCACGTGCTTGCGACCGTCATGGACGGCGAAGGTGTGACCGATGAAATCGGGCAGGATGGTGGAGCGGCGCGACCAGGTCTTGATGACCTGCTTGGTGCCCTTTTCGTTCTGCAGATCCACCTTCGCCAGGAGGTGGTCGTCGACGAACGGGCCCTTCTTGAGGCTGCGTGGCATTCTCTAACTCCCTCCTAGCGCTTGTTCTTGCCGGTACGGCGACGACGGACGATCAGCTTGTCGGACGCCTTGTTCTTACGGGTGCGGCCCTCGGGCTTGCCCCACGGGCTGACCGGGTGGCGACCACCGGAGGTCTTGCCCTCGCCACCACCGTGCGGGTGGTCGACCGGGTTCATGACCACACCACGGACGGTCGGGCGCTTGCCCTTCCACCGCATGCGGCCTGCCTTGCCCCAGTTGATGTTCGACTGCTCGGCGTTGCCGACCTCGCCGACGGTGGCGCGGCAGCGCACGTCGACGCGACGGATCTCGCCGGAGGGCATACGCAGCGTGGCGTAGGTGCCTTCCTTACCGAGGAGCTGGATGCTCGCGCCGGCGGAGCGGGCCATCTTCGCGCCGCCACCCGGACGCAGCTCGACCGCGTGGATGGTGGTACCCGTCGGGATGTTGCGCAGCGGCAGGTTGTTACCCGGCTTGATGTCGGCCGTGGGGCCGGACTCGATCGGGGCGCCCTGCATCAGGCCCTTGGGGGCGATGATGTAACGCTTCTCGCCGTCCACGTAGTGGAGCAGCGCGATGCGGGCGGTGCGGTTGGGGTCGTACTCGATGTGAGCGACCTTGGCCGGCACGCCGTCCTTGTCGTTGCGACGGAAATCGATCAAGCGGTAGGCGCGCTTGTGTCCGCCACCCTTGTGCCGCGTGGTGATACGACCGTGCGCGTTGCGTCCACCGCGACCGTGCAGCGGGCGAACCAGCGACTTCTCGGGCGTCGACCGAGTGATCTCGGCGAAGTCCGACACACTGGAGCCACGACGGCCCGGCGTAGTCGGCTTGTACTTACGGATTGCCATGAGTCTTCTCGTCCTCTATCTCTCGCGAGTACCGGTCGCCTAGGCGACCGGGCCTCCGAAGATCTCGATGGGCTTGCTGTCGGCCGCGAGGGTCACGAGCGCGCGCTTGGTGTCCTTGCGCTTGCCGTAACCGAAGCGGGTCCGCTTGCGCTTGCCCTGACGGTTGGCGGTGTTGACGCTGCTCACCTTGACGCCGAAGACCTTCTCGACGGCAATCTTGATCTGCGTCTTGTTCGAGTCCGGGTGCACCAGGAAGGTGTAGGTGCCGTCCTCCATCAGTCCGTAGGACTTCTCGGAGATGACCGGAGCCAGCAGGATGTCGCGCGGATCTGCGATCGTGCTCACTTGCTCTCCTCCTTGACTTCCTGGGCGGACTCGGCCGGCCCGTGGATGAACGCGTTGAGCGCCTCGACGCTGAACACGACGTCGTCGCTGTAGAGCACGTCGTAGGTGTTGAGCTGATCCGGCGCGATCGGGTGGACGTTCGGCAGGTTCTGCACGCTCTTCCACGCTGCGACGTCGGCGCGACCGACAACGAGCAGCACGTTCTTGCGATCGGTCAGCTCACCGAGGAAGCCGCGTGCCGTCTTCGTCGACGGGGCCTGCCCGGAGACGAGTTCGGTGATCACGTGGATGCGCTCGCTGCGCGCCCGGTCGGAGAGGGCACCGCGCAGGGCGGCTGCCTTCATCTTCTTGGGGGTGCGCTGGCTGTAGTCGCGCGGCTTCGGGCCGTGGACGACGCCGCCGCCGACGAACTGAGGAGCGCGGGTCGAGCCCTGACGGGCGCGGCCGGTGCCCTTCTGCCGGTACGGCTTCTTGCCACCGCCGCGGACTTCACCGCGGGTCTTGGTGGAGTGCGTGCCCTGGCGTGCGGCAGCGAGCTGCGCGACGACGACCTGGTGCAGCAGTGCGATGTTCGCCGGTGCGTCGAAGATCTCCGAAGGAAGATCGATGGTGCCGTTGGTCTTGCCACCCGGCGCCTTGACGTCCAGCGTCAGCTTGGTTGCGGTCTCGGTGCTGGTCATGCCCGTGCACCACCCTTCACTGCGGTCTTGACGATCACGAGGCCGCCCTTGCGGCCGGGGATCGCGCCCTTGATCAGCAGCAGGCCGTTCTCGGCATCCACCTTGTGGACCGAGAGGTTCTGCGTCGTGATGCGGTCGGAGCCCATCCGGCCGGACATGCGCGTGCCCTTGAACACGCGGCCCGGAGTGGCGCAGCCACCGATGGAGCCCGGACGACGGTGCACAGCCTGCGTACCGTGCGATGCACCCTGGCCGGCGAAGCCGTGACGCTTCATGGTGCCGGCGAACCCTTTGCCCTTGGAGGTTCCGGTGACGTCGACGAATGCGCCGTCCTCGAAGACCTCTGCGGTGAGTTCCTGGCCGACCTCGAACTCCGAGGTGTCCTCCACCCGAAGCTCCACGAGGTGGCGGCGCGGGGTCACGCCGGCCTTGTCGAACTGGCCACGGATCGGCTTGATGACCTTGCGGGGCGCAATGGCACCGAACGCGAGCTGCACGGCGTTGTAGCCGTCGCGCTCTTCGGTGCGAATCTGCGTGACCACGTTGGGTCCGGCCTTGACGACGGTGACCGGAACGACCCGGTTGTTCTCGTCGAAGACCTGGGTCATGCCGAGCTTGGTGCCCAGGATTCCCTTGATCTGGTTAGTCATGTGTTGTCTCCGCTGCGTCTTTCACAAGCTCGCTGTACTCGAATGTCACTGAATGTTGACGTCGACGCTGGCCGGGAGGTCGATGCGCATGAGCGCGTCGACGGTCTTCGGCGTCGGGTCGAGGATGTCGATCAGCCGCTTGTGCGTCCGCATCTCGAAGTGCTCGCGCGAGTCCTTGTACTTGTGCGGCGAGCGGATGACGCAGTACACATTCTTTTCAGTGGGCAACGGCACCGGGCCGACCACGCGGGCACCCGTACGGGTAACCGTCTCGACGATCTTGCGCGCAGACGCGTCGATCGCCTCGTGGTCATAGGCCTTGAGCCTGATGCGGATCTTCTGTCCCGCCACGCTTAGTGTCCTTTTCTTGCCGCGTTTCGTAGTCCCGATCGAGCCGGGTACCACCTCGTCTGCACAGTTCCGAACGGAACGGCGACACAGAACAGCACTCGATACACTTCGCGATCCGGGACGTACCCGATCCGCTGCCGCTGTTCATCTGTCATTGTTCTCCGGTCCACGCGGTCGGGCGTGTCGCACTGCCGCTTTTCATCCGGCGTCGAAGCTCTCGCTCGACACCGCACAAACGGGACCGGATGCGCTCACATATGAGCGCACGTAGGTTCTGCTTCCGTCTTGCATGTGGCCGCGACCAGGCCGTCAGGCTCGATCCACGACTGTCACGTCCATCCCTGGCCGAGCCGCGAAACATCCATGGCCCGGTCAAGGCAACCCGACTAGTATGCAGGAGCAGGGCTCAGAGTTCAACTCCTGCTCAGATGCGAGTTCGACCACAACCCGTGGGCCTCGGAGACCCTTCGGGCGCCCCAGCCTATCGCGTTCATCGGCAGCGTCCGCAGCGGCGACGTCGAGGCCCTGCAAGTCCGTCCGGCACGCCATCGCCACCGCTGCCGACACCTCGATCGCACCGAGATCCACCTGCGCGCGAATCCCACTGATACCTTCGCCGATCCCGCAGTCGATCACGTTCGCGCACAAGACAATCCGGCCCCGGCATCGCGGCGACCCCGAAGCTGCCACGGGGGCCCGGCGCGGGTTCGATCCCGGATCGCCGCACTGTGACCCAGCGCACGGTCCGCACCGCCGATGCGCGATAATCCCACGAATCGAACGCCACGGAACCCGGAGGAGTACCCATGGAATCGTCGGCCCGGTCCGGCCCGCCGGGCAGACGTGCGCCGCGGCGACGGCCGCAATTGTCCGACGACGTCGCCGTCCATGTGCGGAATCTGATCATGTCGGGGGGCGTCCGGCCCGGTGATTTCATCCGGTTGGACGAAACCGCGGCAGATCTCGGGGTGAGCGTCACCCCTGTACGCGAAGCCTTGCTCACCCTGCGCGGTGAGGGCCTGGTGGAGCTGGTCCCCCACCGCGGCTACGTCGTCGCGCCGCTCAGCCGCGCCGACATCGACGACCTGTTCTGGCTCCAGGGCCGCATCGCGGAGAAACTCGCCCGGCGCGCCGCGACCGCGATCACTCCCGACGCGCTGACCGAACTGATCGACATCAACGCGCAGTTCGCGGACGCCGTCCGCGTCGGGGACGCTGCGCGAATCGAACACCTCGAGTTCACGTTCCACCGCACCCTCAACAGGGTCGCCGACGCGCGGAAGCTCGCGTGGTTCCTCCACAACACCACCCGATACACCCCGGTGCAGTTCTACTCGTCGGATCGAGACTGGGGGCTGGAGGCGGTAGCCGCACACGATCGCATCCTCGAGGCCTTGCGCTCCTCGGACGCCGAAGCTGCCGGGTTCGAAACCGCCCGCCACTTCACCGACGGCGCACGTCGCCTCGTACGTCACCTCGACCGCATGGGGATCTGGAGCTGATTCCCGTTTCGCAGACCCCGGTCCGCGCGCCGTCCGACCGGTAACATTCCGACGCGACGGCGGGACACTGTCGTCGACGGGCCACAACCGAGTCCCGGACCCGGGCCGGATCCGAGTACGACGGCAGGTGTTCATGCTGAGCTACCAGGACCAGTCAGTTCTCGTGGAGGACGTTCACAAGTCCTACGGCGACGTCCACGCGCTGAAAGGCATCAGTTTTTCGGCGCCCGCCGGGTCCGTCCTGGGCATTCTCGGCCCGAACGGCGCCGGCAAAACCACCATGGTCAAGGTCCTGTCCACCCTCGTCCGGCCCACGCGCGGCCGTGCCGTGGTCGCGGGTCACGACGTGGTTGCGGAGCCCGCCGCGGTCCGGCGCTCGATCATGATGACCGGGCAGTTCGCGGCTCTCGACGAAACCCTCACCGGTCGCGAGAACCTGATCCTGTTCGGTCGGCTGATGGGCCTCGACCGTGCCTCGGCACGCCATCGTGCCGACGAGCTGCTGCGCGAGTTCGATCTCGTCGACGCCGGTCGTCGTCCGGTGAAGGGGTATTCGGGTGGCATGCGGCGGCGCGTCGACATTGCGTGCGGATTGGTGGTGCGCCCGGAGGTCGTGTTCCTCGACGAACCCACCACCGGCCTCGACCCACGGAGCAGGCAAGGCGTATGGGCGCTCGTGTCGGCTCTGAAGAACCAGGGCATCACCGTGCTCCTGACCACCCAGTATCTCGAAGAAGCCGACGTCCTGAGCGACAACATCATCGTCATCGACAAGGGCACCGTCATCGCCGAGGGCACCGCGAACGAATTGAAGGCGTCCACGGGTGGGAGCTACTGCGAAATCGTCCCGGTCGAGCCGCAGGCGGTGCCGCGGCTCGTCGAAGCGCTCGGGGACATGGTTCCGTCCGATATCCGCGCCGAACTGGCGTCGCCGGGCGATCACGACCGCGTCTCGATCCCGGCAGGGGACGGTGCGGCGACTCTGACCGAGGTACTGCGCCGGGTCGAGCCCCTGCAGATCGAACTCGCCGACATCGGGTTGCGACGCCCCTCGCTCGACGACGTGTTCCTGAGTCTGACGGGGCACACCGCGTCGGCCGCGGTATCTCCGTCTCCGGCAGTGGAGGGCGCTCCGTGACGGTTCACACGAAAGGCCACGCCGCGCACGGGACGAACACCGACGTCCACTTCTCGCTCCCCGACAGGCGGGCCGGCACGCACCGGCGTGCGGAACCGTCCGCGGTGAACCAATGGTCGGCGCTGACCTCGCGCACCCTGCGCACCATGGCGCGCTCCGGCGAATTCGTCCTCGCGGTCCTCGCGCCGTTCGTCTTCGGCTTGGGTTTCTATCTGCCGCTCAAGTTCGTGATGCAGCTCCAGGGCATCGACTACGCGCAGTTCCTGATGCCGATCATCGTGCTGCAGTCGATGGCGTTCACCGCGATCTCCGCGGCCCAATTGGCCGCCCAGGAGGCCGCGACCGGCCTCACGACCCGACTGCAGACGATGCCCGTGTTCGCGGTCGTTCCGATGATGTCCCGGATGGCCAGTTCGTTGGTGCGGTCGGTGCTCTCCCTGATCGCCGCGATCGGATTCGGATACCTGATCGGGTTCCGGTTCTCGGCAGGGCTCGGCCAGGCGGCACTGTTCGGTGCGACCGCGCTGGTAGTCAGTCTGGTGTTGTGCCTGGGCGCCGACGCGATCGGCAGTCTGTCCAAGAGTCCCGAGGCCACGTCGCAGGCGCTGACACTGCCACAGTTGATTCTCGGCATGCTCTCGTGCGGTTTCGTCCCGGAAGAGGGGTTTCCCGAGTGGATTCGTCCGTTCGTCCGCAACCAGCCGATCTCCCAGTTCTCGTTCGCGATGCGCGACATGGCGCAGGACGGGGTCACGTGGGAAGTGTTCTTCCCGACCCTGCTGTGGTTGATCGGACTGTCACTGGTGTGCGTTCCGCTGGCCGTGTGGGCGAACACGAGACGTGGGTGAACCGATGAGCGAGACAACAGATCCGGCCGCGCCGTCCACGATGGAGCGTACGACGGCAAACCCGGCATTCACCTACCCGCTGCCCACCCGCGCCCGCGACGAACGCTCTCTCGGCGCGTTGTGGGAGCACAGCCGCCTCCAGTGCGGCCGCTTGCTGACCCGGTGGGCGCGGGATCCCGCCACCATGATCCAGGCCCTGATCTACCCCGCACTGACCCTGCTCATGTTCCGAATAGTGCTCGGCGACAGCATCACCGCTGTGACAGGTCAACCGTCGATCTTCGGCACGGTCCCGATGATCGTGCTCGTCGGCGCGATGTTCGGGTCCGTGGTGAGCGCCGTCGAGTTGCGCGGCGAACGGGAATCGGGACTGCTGGGCCGGTTCTACACGCTGCCGATGCATCGTTCCGCCGGCCTGGTGGGCCGGATGATGGCGGAAGCGGTACGTGTCCTGGTGACGTCGGCGGTGATCTTCGCAGTGGGCCTTGCGCTCGGATTCCGGTTCACGCAGGGATTTGCCGCCACCATCCTGATCTTCCTGGTACCGATCATGTTCGGCATCGGGTTCGCGCTGATGGTGACCGTCCTGGCGACACTGCAGGTGAAGATCCCTCTGGTCGAGATGGTGTCGATCGTGTCCAGCCTGCTGATGTTCTTCAACTCGGGTTTCGTGCCGGTAATGGCCTATCCGACATGGCTGCAGCCGATCGTCGAGAATCAGCCGATGTCGTGCGCGATCGACACGATGCGCGCGCTAGCGCTCGGTGGTCCGCTGGCCGAACCCCTGCTGAAAACGATCGCCTGGTCGGTCGGCGCGGTGGTCCTCTTCGCGGTGCCGGCGGCACGCGGCTATCGGCGCGCGGCGCAAACCGGGTGACGGCGCCCGTCCTCTGCCGGACCGGCCACGGGCAGACTTCTCTCCCCACCACCGACGAACGCCTTCCTCGCTGAGAACCGCTTGGTTGCGGGGTCGTACGGGCGGTACGCAAGCCATACCACCAGATGGCCCAGCCAATGCACGGCGACCGCCAGGCGGAAGCGCGCGCCGACGACACCGTGCAATGTTCCTGTCGCGAGCGTGGCCTTGGTGTACGCCATGAAGTCGACGGGTGATGTGTAGGCTCGACGGGGCGAGACCTCGACTCGCATCCGGTCGAGCTGAGCAATTCCGAAACCGGCTTTGGTGAGACAGATTCCGAGGTCGAAGTCTTCGTGGATGCCCGAGTCCGCGCTGACCCGTTCACGTACCCGTTCCCATGCACGCGCGCGGATGGCCATATTGGCTCCGTGCAGGTTCGCCAGGCG
The DNA here is from genome assembly GCF_036327435.1 of Rhodococcus chondri. Lineage (NCBI taxonomy): Bacteria > Bacillati > Actinomycetota > Actinomycetes > Mycobacteriales > Nocardiaceae > Rhodococcus > Rhodococcus chondri. The sequence continues at coordinate 29,548 of NZ_JAUZMZ010000034.1, forward strand.
CTTTTCTCCGCCGAGTATCCCCCGTTCGACCTGCCAGTCCACCACGCGCTTCTCGAGCCCCCGGTACGGAGAATCGTATGAGTCGTTCAGCCCGGTGATTCCCCCGACCGATGCGGTGTCGTCTCGGTCGAAGTAACCGATGATGGCCCGCGCCCAATTGCTCGACACTCGGGTATCTGCATCGATCCTGGCGAAGACGTCACCGGTAGCCGCTTCGAAACCCCGGTTCCGGGCGTGGGCGACACCGGGATTCGGTTCGCACAATAAACGCACTTTCGGGTTATCCAGCACAAAGCCCTGAATGATTTCACGGCTCGAGTCGGTCGAGTTGTTGTCGACCACAATGATTTCGCTCAGTTCGGCTTCCTGTGCCAGCAAGGACCGCAGGCACGACCCGATATATTCTTCCTCGTTGAACACCGGTATCACCACCGACAGGCGCGTTTTCGACATAGATGCTTAGACAAGCACACTTTCGGGGCGGAAAATACCGCCACCGACGCCACGTGTCCGACAGCACAGAGTGAAGCGCAGATTCGAGTACGCGTCCGTATTCGTGGGCGACGTCGCCGCCGTACGAACAATACGAGGGGAATGCGCTCGAAGCGCATTCCCCTCGTAAGCTCAGGCCTTACTCGGCGGCGGGATCGAGTCCGAGCGCTCTGGCGAGCACCGGCCACGAATCCTTCAGGTCGTCCTGCCAGTAGGCCCACGAGTGGGTGCCGGAGTCCCGGAAGTTGTAGGTGGCCGGGATGCCGAGCTCGCTGAGCTTGTTCTGCAGATTGTGGGTGCAGTAGTTGGTCGCTGCCTCGATCACGCCACCGACGATGACCTGGTTGGCGAGCACATCGACTTCACCGTCGATCTCCGGGCCGGTGAGCGTGTCGTAGGGGCCGGGCAGTCCGTTGCCGTTCGAGATGTACAGCTCGAGCCCGCGCAGTTCCTCGGCGTGGACGTACGGATCATTCTCGACCCACATCGGGTCGTTCGGCTCACCCCACATGTTGCGGGTATCGCCCCCGCCCCACGTCTCGACGGTCAGCTTGACGAACTGCTGGCCGATCGGATCCGAGGTCTGCGCGCAGCCGCTGTAGGCCGCAACGCCCCTGTAGAGGTCGCCGCCCTCGATCGCGAGCTGCAGGACAGAGGTGCCGGACGAGGACAGGCCGGCGATCGCGTTCACGCCGTTCGTTCCGAGAGCCGCGTCGATGAGTGGCGGGATTTCTTTCGTCAGAAAGGTTTCCCACTTGTTCACACCGAGGACCGGATCCTCTTGCTTCCAGTCCGTGTAGTAACTCCACTTGCCTCCGACCGGCGACACCACATTCAAGTTCTTGTCCTTGAAGAAGTCGATCGCATCGGTGCGGTAACGCCACGTCGCGCTGTCCTCACCGCCTCCCGCACCGTTGAGGAGATACAAGGTCGGACGCGGCTCGCTCGTGTCTGCCGGGCGCCAGACGTCGAGAAGAATTTCCTCGTCCATGGACGCCGAGTACACATAGACGAGAAGCTGCTGTTCGTCGTACTTCTCGATGCGCGTGATCCTCGAGCCGTTCTCGCTCGTCACGGTTTCGATCGGCTGAAGAGTCTCGGCCACCGGATCGGCCACCGGCTCTGCGCTCGCCGGGACAACGGCAGCCATCGTCGAAAGCAAGGCAATAGCAGCACCGGCTGTGAACACGCGCAGTCGTCCGAAGGATCCTGGCCTCGGTTGCTTCATCGGTCTTTCACCTTTTCGAGTCGAACTGCAGTGGTCACCGTGACGAGCCGGTCGGCTGTGCCGGGCATTGAGCGACAATAGCCGACGGAAGTCTACGTACAGTGACACGTGTCGCTCCAGCCGAGCAATCTGTTACCTCTTCGGTGGGGGCGTCCGAGATCGGCACCGTGGCCGCGGACATCCTCCACCAGCCGAGGATCCCGGATCAATTCACCAGATCGGATCGATTTTCTTTCGATCCCTGTAGCGCTCCGACGAGTTCGGCGAACGAATCGTCCAGCAGTTCACGAAAACGATGCGACCCGGGAATTGCGGCGCGGGTTGCAGTAAAAGAGATCGTGAGTTCGTCGCCGAGCGATGCGACAGCGAATGCGAGACCGGGCTGTACGGATACCACCCCGAAGGCCGAGATCCCGCTTCGCCCGCACATCTGCACGTCGGCAGACCCGCGGGGCACATTGGTGACGAGAGCATTCGCCGCGACGCTTGTGCCCTTCTTCACGGCGCGTCGGGTCGACGCGATCACTCGTTTCGCGGCCCACCACGGATAGTCGTCCAGCGCTGTCGTCGCCGCCAGCACCTGAGGACTGCGGCTACGACGCTTTCCGTGCATAGTTCCCGCAACGATGCCGGCGAATCGCACCAGAGGATCGGGCTCGTCTACTTGGAGGTCGACGAGGATCATGCCGAATTGGTTCGAGACCTCGTCCTTCGCCGTCGCCCGTGCGGCCACCGGCGTGAGCGACATCGGCACTGCGACCACCACCGACGATCCGTCGAGCTCATCGTGCTCCCCCAGGTACGCTCGCACGGCTCCGGCGATGACGGCCAACGCGAAATCGTTCACCGTGGCCCCGGGGAGGGCGGCCCGTGCCGCCTGCACTGTCCCGAGTGGCCACCGCGCCAGGTCGAAAACGAGATCGGCGTTGCGCGAGAGTTGGTTGAATCGATTCGGCCGCGCGGTGGGCAAGGACGGGAGCTCGCCACGAATATCGAGAGAGTCGAGTTCGGCGACCGCCTTACGGGCACGCCGCGCTGCCCGGAACATCTTCGCAAGCTGCCCCGGAAGTGCACCGACCTGACGAACGAAGCCGGGTGGCGTCATTGAGTTCTCGTCCCCGTCATCGGCACCGACCGGAGCATCGGGGGCGTCGAAGAGCTTGCGGCCGATCGCAACGGCCTCGACACCGTCACCCATCGCGTGATGAAACTTCAACGCCATGAACGTGGACCCGTCTTCGATACCGGGCACGGCACGGGATCCGGTCAGTGCGTAGATCTCCCACAGCGGCCGGCGCAGATCCATCGGTGCGGCGAGGATTCGAACCAATTCACGCCTCAAGGCGCCCCAACCGCCACCGTCGAGGTCGATGCAGTGGATGTGTTCCTCCACCCGCACGTCCGCGACCGACCGCCACGACGGATACGCCAGCGGTGTGTGGAACTCGACTACGTCCGTGAAGACCCGCGAACGGGAAAGCCGCGCGCTCACCCACTCGACGATCTCGGCGTGTTCGAGTGAATCCCCGATGTCGTCGCCGGGTCCGAAGACCCACACGTGCACGATATTTGATGTGTCCGCACTCTCGTCGTCCACAAGATGCAATGCGTGCCTCGGCGTCATCATCCGCCTCGACACAGCACGTTCGGCCCCCGCCCGCGCGCTCATGTAATTGTGTCCCTCTCGTCACTCGCAGATGGATATTGCACTGGAGAAACAGAACACTAGCGTGAGCACATGGCGAGTGCATGCCGGTTGGAATCTGCACAAAATTCTCACGACACTCGGGGCAAGTGGGTAGGATGCGCCGGCATGTTCTCGCTTCGGTCGAAGCACCCGAGCCGGTGTCCGTAGCTTGCACGCGCCGCAGCCCGCGGCTGTGTACGTATCCATTACCGTGACGTCCATGACAGATTCCGCTGCTGCACCGTCCGCGCAGGCCCGCCGCCCGATCGCGCTCGTCACGGGGCCTACCTCCGGCCTCGGGGCCTCCTTTGCCCGGGTTCTCGCCGAGCGCGGTCACGACCTGATTCTGGTTGCGCGCAATGAAGAGCGTCTCCGAACTCTGGCAAAGGAATTGGCCGACATCTATGGCGCGACCAGCGAAGTGATCGTCGCGGACCTCGCCACGGAGCTCGGCCGGGATGCCACAGCCGCCCGCCTCGCACAGGGTGTCGACGTGCTTGTGAACAATGCCGGGTTTCTCACCGACGGGGAGTTCTGGGACACGGATCTCGAACTGTTGCGAGATCAATTGGCAGTCAACGTTACTGCAGTGCTCGAACTCACTCATGCTGCGCTACCGGCGATGCGTGCCGCAGGTCGCGGCACTGTCGTCAATGTTGCCAGCGTTTCCGGATTGTTCACGGGTCCCGCATCGACGTACAGCGCGAGCAAATCGTGGGTGGTGAAGTTCTCCGAAGGGCTCGCTCACAAGCTCGCGGCCGACGGCATCCACATGGTGGCGTTGTGCCCGGGGTTCATGGACACCGAATTTCATCCTCGCGGCGGGCAGGATGTGTCCGGCGTTCCGAAGGCGTTGTGGCTCGATACCGATGATGTCGCGCGAACAGGACTCGACGATGCCGCAAACGGCCGATTCGTGAGCATTCCCGGCCGGCGCTACAAGTTGTTCACCACGTTGGATCGGATCAAGCCGCGCAGACTCGTCTGGCGCGCCTGATCCGACGCCGTTCCGCAGAAAAAGCGACGACGATGGCCCCCGAAGGGTCCATCGTCGTCGCCCGAGATCAGCGGCAGAGAATCAGCCGATCACGAAGCAGAAACCACCCACAACGGCGAAGAGGTTGCCCGGGGGGCAGTTCGGCGGAGTCACTGCGTCGGCGAGCTGATCCGGGGTCAGTCCGATGAACGGGATCGGCGCCTGCGGCACGATCGGTTGTGCCTGGGCCGCTCCCGCAGCACCGAGAACGAGTCCGGCAGCCGCAGCGCTGCCGAGCAGAACAGTGAGTGCACGACGCATCTCAGAACTCCTCCTGTAAGCGGCCGCGACGCGACCATTTGCGATAGTGGCACCGGCCCGACCCCCGAATCGCACCGCCTGCCTGTCGTGACGATACCGTAAGGGACTCATCTCCACTCCTCGGAACGTTCGGGGTCGAGCAGGACCATCGTCGGCCGCCGCTGTCCGCGGCAGCAGAACACATCGGCACTAGCGGCCGCCGTCACCGTCGCTTTCGTCGTCGAGGCTTTCGTCGTCGAGTTGCTGGAAGAACCCGGTTCCGGCGTAGTAGCCCACATAGCGACCGAGCACCTCGGCGTCCACGATCGGGCAGTCCACGCCGGTCCCGTCCAGGTACACGCGGGTCTTCTCGTCCGAGAACGTCTCGGTCTCGGCGAGGCCGGTCGCGAACTGGCCCGACACGAGCATCGCCCGCATGAGGCTGTCGTCACCGGATGCGGAAAGCTTCTCCGCCGTCGTGAACAGCGCCTCCCCGAACTCGGGCACGGTAACGGTACGGAGGTCGAACCCGTGTGCCCGCAGCTGAGTTTCGAGGTCACCCATGGAGACACGCCGCTGTGACACGAGGTGGAACGTCCCACCCCACGTCGCGGGATCCGTCGCGAGTCGGACCAGTGCCTGCGCCACGTAGTTGACCGGGACCATCGGCACCGTGCCGGTCGCGATGTCCGGGATCTTCCGCAGCGCGACGATGGCACGCACCATGTTCCAGAACGCGTCGTCGGACCCGCAGGCGCCGGTCACCACGTCACCGGTGATCAAGCCGGGCCGGTAGACGGACACCGGAATGCCCCGTTCGCCCGCGAGCCGGACCACCGCCTCACCGACCCACTTCGACTGGACGTAACCCGAACTGCCGACGCGCTCGGGCTCGAGCAGGTCGTCCTCGTCCACGACGTACGGCCGGCCGGCGTCGAGCGCAGCCTCGTCGGTGAGCACCGATCCGGTGGACACGAAATGCAACGGCTTGAGCCGCACCGTCGCCGCGAGCCGCAACAGTTCCTCCGTCGCGAGCACGTTCGGCCGGTGCAGCCGGCTGTACGTCTCGATGTGGTTGACCCGGGCCCCGTTGTGCACGATCACATCGACCTGCTCGGCGAGTTCGGCGAAGCGGGTCTCGCTCAGACCCAGCCTGTCCTGCCCGAGGTCACCGGGCACCGCGACGATGCGGTCGGCGCCGGTGTCGCGCCAGGATCCGAAGCGGCGCATCGCGTCCTCGATGCGGGCGCGACCGTGTTCGGGGGATTCCGCCCGGACCAGGCACCAAACCTGGGCGTCGGTCCGGTCGAGCAGCTCCCGCACCAGATGCGAACCGAGGAACCCGGTGGCTCCGGTCAGCAGCACGACCTCCGGTTCGATCCGCGGAGGCTGCGCACCCTCAGCGGTGATGTCGTCGGCGAGCCGCACGTGATCGGCGAACCCGGCCACGTCGGAGCCGCTGCCCTGCGGGTCGATGGCCCGGGCGAGATCCTCGACCTGCGGGTGGTCGAACAACTCCTGAACGCCGACCTCGAGACCGATCAGCTCCCGCAGCCGGTTGATCACCTTGATCACGAGCAGCGAATGCCCGCCGAGCTCGAAGAAGTCGTCGTCGAGACCGACCCGTTCGACACCGAGGATCTCGGCGAACACCGAGGCGACCGCCAACTCGATCGGTGTCGACGGCGCGCGGAACTCGCGCGCGGCGAACACAGGCGCGGGCAGCGCCCGCCGGTCCAGCTTCCCGACCGGTGTGAGGGGGATCTCGTCGAGCACGACGATCATCGCCGGAACCATATG
>NZ_JAUZMZ010000350.1:0-1679 GCF_036327435.1 Rhodococcus chondri
TAGCCTCGATTTTTCGCGCGGCCTGACCGGAGGTCGGGTTTGCGTCGTTCGATGCTGATTTCAGTGTCAGGGCACGAGGATGCACCCGACACCGCTCGGGTGGGAGCCCGGTTCCACGGTCCGGGAAGTATCTTTCATCTTGTTCGGTTAGGGAAGCACGGTCAGGTGAAAGCGCAACGGATTCGTTGCCAGGCATCCGCGATCGCCTGTGCCCACTGCCAACTCGCGTCGATCCGCACGCGGACCGCCCTGGCTCCACGGGTGATCCGAGCCGCGACATGCAACACCCGGTAGCGGAACGTGTCGATCTCACAGCGCGCCAGATCCGGATGCTCACCGAAACCGATCAGCTTCGTCCACGCGACCAGATCGGTCGCGGTCAGGACGACCTCGAGCCACGCGGCGTTCGCGTCGAACCGGTGACACGGCAACCCGCGCAGCCCGGACGCTTTGGCCTGCCGGATCCGGTCCTCGACCCGGGCATGCTGACGATGCCGCAACTCCAGCCCGGCCAACCCGCCGGGGACCTGCCCTCTCCCGGTGTCGGTGATGAACCCGGTGATCCGGTGCCCGTCCGAATCGGTGAAGCGTAGCTGCGCCCCCGGGTGCGGGCGTTCCTTGCGCAGCACCAACCGGGTGCCGGTCGGCCAGGCGTCGAGACCGACCAGATCGGTGGCCTCCGCCACCCAGGCACCGTCCCGGACCTCGCCGTCGGCATCGATCGCCGCCGTCCACGCCGCTCGTGCGGTGAGGGTTTCGGCGGCAGCGCGGACACGATCGTCGATGGTGAAACCGAAGGAGAAGCCGACTCCGGCGGCGCGACAGGCATCGGCGAACGCGTGCGTTGCCCCGGCCGAATCGCTGCGGACCAGAATCTTCTGTCCGGCAGGGTCGTGCGGATCGGGTCGAAATGCCGGGGGCAGCGACTCGAGTGCCCAGCCGAGGACGGTGACGTGATCGGCGGCGGTATTGGACCCGGCGTTGCCCGGGCGCAGCAACCCGGCCAGGGCTTCCCCGCCGGCGATGTCGGGCCGGTCCAAAAACGCCAGCAACGGGTGGAAGCCGTAGGTCTTCTTCCAGGTCGCAGCCGAATTCTCTTTGCCGTCGGAATGATCGATGGTGATGGTGGCATCGATGTCGATACGCAGCCACCCCGTATCGGGTGGGGCGGCCCCGGCGGCCCAGGCCTGCTCCCGCGCCCTTGCCCGGGCGGCGCGGATGCCGGGTAGGTGGGCGGAGTCGATCCGTTGGTCGAGCAGTCGCCACATCGTGGTCGTCGACGCGGACGGGCCGAACACGTGCTCGCGCCCGCCGCATCCTTGTGCGGCGACGTCCACGCAGTCGGCGCCGTCGGCGACCGCGGCAGCCAGATCGGCGAACACCGTACCTGGGGAATAGTTCCATGGTCCGCGGTAGGTGTCGGCCAGCACCGCCGTGACCTGCGCGGACAGGCCTGTCAGGTCCGCCATTTCCCGCAGTATTCCCACCCCGGCATGCGAGAGCACACCGTGTCCGTCGGCGGAGACTTTCACCCGTGAACCCGTTGCGTTATTCTTCACCTGCGAAGTGCCTTCCCGCCTGCGTGATGGAACCCTAGAGAAGTCCCATTATGCCCTGCAGGACAGGCGCTTTCGCTTATCTACATGCTCGGATCGGTGAACAACCACGAATTTTCCAGG
>NZ_JAUZMZ010000351.1:0-1642 GCF_036327435.1 Rhodococcus chondri
CGCGACGATCGATGCGACAAATTCCGAGCGCTGCGCCTGCATCGCGTGCCGCAATCCCAGCGGCCCCCACTGCTCGTAATGGATCATCAGGTTCTCGGCGGCGGCGTCGACATCACCTACCGTCACCGGAAAACGTTGCGCAGTGACCTGTCTGCCGATCCACTGCATTGTCGCGGACAGCAGCCCGTTGCGATTTCCGAACTTGCGCTGCACCGTCTTGATCGAGACCCCGGCCTTGTCCGCCACTCGATCGAGGGTGATCTCGTCCAGCCAATTTTCCCGGTACAACTCCACCGTGGCGTGCATGATCCGCTCCGTGGTCTGTGCCGCCGTCTGCGCCCGGGCGGTCATCCGGTACGGGCGCGGCGACCCCACATTCATGTCCATAACGATGGACCTCAAATATTCGGCTGTCAACAGCCCCGGAATCTCACGACGAGGTTCTCAGCGCCGAGGCCGGCTTCCAATCCTGACGCTCGAGCAGCCACGACACCACAACCCCGGCGACGATGCCCCAGAACGCGGCGCCGATGCCCCAGAACGTGACATCGGAGGCGGTGACGACGAACGCGATGAGCGCGCCCATCGTGTACTTCCGGCCGAATCCGGCGACGAACGCGCCCTGCAGAGCCTTGAGCATCGCCAGTCCGCCGAGGACCGCCACGAACGAGGCGGGTGCGGCGATCATCCACCGCACGAACAGCGGCGCGAACAGCCCGAAGACGATGGCCAGCACACCGCACGTCAGTGCGGCCGTGTACTGACGGGCACGCTCACCCGACGCCACCAGCAGCGCATTCGTGGGTCCGGTCAGGCAACTCGACACCGCGCCGACGCATGCGGCGGGAAACGACCACAGGCCACACACGATGGCGGTGACGTTGATCGGTGGATTGTGGCCGGCCGACCGGAGCACCGCGATGCCCTGGCCGTTCTGCACAACCAGGACGGTGATGGCCAGCGGGATCACCAGTTCGACGATCGCCGACCACGTGAACACCGGTGCGGTGAAGACCGGCGCTGCGAACACCGCGGTGTCTCCGGATTGGGGTGAGAACCGTCCCGAGACCGCCACCGCCACGCCTCCCGCGACGAGCGCACCCAGAATCGGCGGCATCCATTTACCCAGCGCAGCAACGGAGCTGAGCAGGAGGAAGATTGCGATCATGGGAACCGCAATTGCGACGTCGGCGCCCAGTGCAGTCACCAGATTGATGCCGAACGACAGGAACACTCCCGCGACCATCGCCATGACGATCGGCATGGGCAGCGCTTCCATCACTCGCCGCACCAGGCCCGTCACACCGAGGGCGGTGATCAGCGCTGCCGTCACGAAGAACGCACCGACCACCTCGGCCCAGCTCAGGTGGGTGAGCGATCCGCCGACCAGGATGGTTCCGGGAATCGTCCAGAAGAATCCCAGCGGCTGCCGGTACGTCAGGCTCATCGCGATGGTGAGAATGCCGTTGAGCACGAACACGCCGAAAATCCAGGACGCGAGCTGCGACTGCGACAGGCCGCCTGCGGCGCCCGCCGCGAGGATGACGGCAACCGGACCGGTGCACGAGAAGATCAGCCCGATCAGGCCGTTGGCGGCGTAGTGCGGACCGAGGTCTCGAAGCACCTGCGCGGGACGGATGAA
>NZ_JAUZMZ010000352.1:0-1632 GCF_036327435.1 Rhodococcus chondri
GGGCAGTCGAACATCGCCCGGGCCTGCCGACGACTGGCCGCCAACCCTGACCACGCGGTCGACCTGGTCCTGAACGCATGAAACTGCAGGTCACAGCCCCGGAAGTCAACAACTACGGCACCCTGAGAATCGGATGATCACCGATCGCCATATCGGGACTCGCTGTGGTGAATGTCTCGAGATATCGAAGAAAACGATCGTGGTGACGTTCCAATTCGTCCGATTCGTACCGAAATGGATTCGCCTCGAAATCGATCCGCAGCCGATGTGGCGGAATCCCGGGATAGATCGACATGGAGAGATCTTCGACCGGTCCGGTGCTGAGGACGTTGTATTCGCCGGTCACGTCACCGAGAACGATTTCCCGGTGAAAGAGCATGATATTGACGATGGGGCCGAACCCGGCACTGCCGGCGGACATGCCGGTCATGTCGCGATACATGTCTTCGTAGCGATACCGCTGATGCCGGAGCGCACCGGTGATCTCCGCCTGGATCTGCCGGACCAGCGTCTCGGCCGCCGCCGTGGGCTCGACCTGCACCCGTATCGGCACGACGTTCGCCAGGGTTCCACCGGAGCGTTTGGCGACGGCCGTGGTACGAACCGCGACGGGCAGGCTCAGCACGATGTCGAGTTGCCCGGTCATCCGGGCAAGGAACGCCGCGAATGCGGCCATCACGATGGGGACGGCAGTGGTGTTCCAGCGTCCGGCCGCCGCGTCCACGTGTCCCAGCAGTTCCAGGGTCATCTCGTGCCTCACGTGCCGCGGTGGCACGCGCGTCGGCCCCGCCCGATCGGTCAGCCGTGCAGGTTCGGGCAGATGGGCGACGCGTTGCGCCCAGTAGGTCCGATCGCTCTCGAACCGTGCCGAGGCGCGGTAGGCGTCCTCCGCGGCATAGAGTTCCCGCAGATCAGCGGCTTTCGAGCGCGGCGCTTCGGTTCCCCGGATTGCGTGCGTGTACAGCTCGGCCACCCGGTTCATCAACGTCATGGCACCGTGCCCGTCGAGCACCAGATGGTGCGCGACGCTCAGCCAGAAGTAACGGCCATCGGCCACCTGCAGCGCCTCTGCACTGATCAGCCGGTCCCGGTACAGATCGATCGGACGGCTGGACCGCTCAACCATGTAGCGACGGGCCGCCTCCACCGGATCGCTGCATGCGCGGAAATCTCGATAGCGGAGCGCATCCTCGATTGTGGGATCGACCACTTGGTAGGGCTCACCGTCACGGTCGATGATCACCAGGCCGGGCGAAAGTAATTCCCGGGACGCTCTGTCCGCCGCGGCGACGAGCACATCGAAATCCAGAGGACCGCGAATGTCCACATACTGGGCGATCGTGTAGGGCACTTCCGGTGAAATCTGTTGAGCGAAGAACAATCCTCGCTGCGAGGGGGCGAGCGGAAATGGGGTCGACGAGGTTGCTTTGCCGTCGGCCGCATCCGGCACGCTGCCCCCTCCTCGAATCTCGGTGACTACCCACGGTGCGACTGCACCTGTACGAACAATGAGGTTTTCTCAGTAAGTTGATCTTGCTGGGATGGGGTCGTACCGGATCACGAAGGGACGCAGGGCCCCTGGTAGGACTGGATTTGCGAAGATCGAATCCGAACCAGAGGGCCCCACGTGAT
>NZ_JAUZMZ010000353.1:0-1604 GCF_036327435.1 Rhodococcus chondri
GTGGTGCCGGCGAAGAGTGCTCTGTCCGAGCCCACCCTCACCATGTCGGCGGGACTGCGGCACAGCTGCGCGGTGACCGGCGACGACCTCTACTGCTGGGGTGAGAACAGCAACGGAGAGCTGGGCATCGACTCCACGACGCCCAGCTCCGTGCCGATCATGGTGCCGCTGTGACCGGTAATCGACGGGAAGTCAGACCAACGGGTCCCCGGACGCGCCCGCCTCCTCGCTCGACGGGTCGTAGTGCTCGTGGACATCCATGTAGCCGTCGCCGTCGGTGTCGTGCACGACCCAGTCCACCGCGCCGTCACCGTCGCTGTCCGTGAGCTCGACCTCGGCCATTCCGTCGGCGTCGGTGTCGAGGTAGGTGGTGTCCGGGCGCCCGTCCCCGTCGGTGTCGACCTCCTGCATGTCGTAGTACCCGTCCCCGTCGGTATCGGTGAGCAGAACGTCGACCGCGCCGTTGCCGTCGGTGTCGTAGCCGACCTGCTCGGCGATGCCGTCGCCGTCGAGATCGACCGCCACGGTGTCGATGATGCCGTCGCCGTTGCTGTCGAACCGGATCTGTGTGCCCGTACCGGTGGATCCTGCGCTGGTGGGTCCTGCGCTGGTGGGATTTCCGCTCATTCGAACTCCTGGTGTCGATGGCCGGGTGCTCGCCCGGGTGCTGTCTCGGTCTCGTAGACCAGATGCAGCGAAGTGCCGAAGTGTTCCCGGCGATCTTGCGCAGCCCGACGACTCCTTCGGGTGTCGGTTGCGACCGCACCGATCCCGGGGGAACGAACTCCCCGGTGACCGACAGCGGTGACCGGAGGAGCGACACGGCCGACGAGCGCGACCGGTTGTACACGGGCGGGTGTTCGAGCCTCTAGCATCGGGCTCGTGACCGACGCGCCTGCCCGCACCAGCCACCGCACCCCGCTGCGCGTCCTCGTATACAGCGACGACGCGACCGTACGGGAGCGCGTGATGGCCGCGCTCGGCACCACCTTGCACCCGGATCTGCCGCCCCTCGAATACGTCGAGGTGGCCACCGCGCCCGTCGTGATCGCGAACCTGGACGCCGGCGGGATCGATCTGGCGATCCTGGACGGGGAGACCGCGCCCGCCGGTGGACTGGGAATCGCGCGGCAACTCAAGGACGAAATCGATCCGTGCCCGCCGATAATGGTGCTGATCGGCCGGGCCGACGACGCCTGGCTCGCCTCGTGGTCGCGCGCCGAGGCGGCGGTGCCGCACCCCGTCGATCCGATGCGGTTGGGACGCGAGGTACTGCGGCTGCTGTTGCCCCCCGCGCAGCAACGTCCCGCCACCTGATCCGGGCGGAACCACAGCACGGAAGCCGCAGCACGCTACTGCTTTTTCGCCGATCGGCCGCGCCGACACGCCGGGGGTAAGTCCGCACCCGAATCCGGGACAAGTCCGGCGCCGACGCTACTAGTGTGTGTGCCGTGGCTCACAGCACGCCGAGGGTCCTGGGGGATGTGCCCGGGGCAGCGCCACGCGACCGGGAATCCGCGCGCAGCACCGGAGGTGAGCATGAACGTCTATGTACCGATCCTGGTGCTCGGGGCACTCGCGGTCGCGTTCGCGGTGTTTTCGGT
>NZ_JAUZMZ010000354.1:0-1526 GCF_036327435.1 Rhodococcus chondri
GCCCGCGATGAGCCACGCGCTGGCCCGGATGCGCCGGTTGACCGGTGACGAGCTGGTGACACGGCAGGGGAGCGGCCTGGTGCTCACCCCCCGCGGCAGCGAGCTGATCGCCCCCCTGCGTGAGGTGCTGCAGCGGACCGCGCGGGTGGTGGATTTTCCGGGCTTCGACCCGGCCCGCGACAGCCGCACCATCACGGTGGCGATGACCAGCAGCACCGCCTTCGTGATCGGGCCCACGCTGGCCCGGCTCATCGCCGACCGGGCACCGAACGCGATCCTGCGGATGCGCAATCTCGTCGAGCCGCAGCCGAGCGATTTCACCGACGGCGGGGTGGATGTGGTGCTGCTGTCCGAGGCCTTCACCTCGCCGTACCCGCGCGAACGGCTCTACGAGAACCGCTGGGTGGTGATCGCCCATCCGGACACCGATCCCGAGGCGTCCGCGCTGGAGTTGCTCAGCTCGCTGCCACACGTCGCCTACGACTCGCGGCAGCGGGTGGCGCCGTATGCGGCGCTGGACGCGCAGGGCGTGCCGTACCGGATCGGCCGGTTGATCTCGGATTTTCTGCTCGTTCCGCACCTGGTCGCGGCCGCCGGTGGGGTAGCGGTCCACACCTACCGGGTCGCCGCGGCGATGCATCCCAGGCATGCCCTGCGCACCGAGGAGTTCCCGCTGCCGGTGGCGCCCCTGGGCGTGGACATGGTGTGGAACCCGCGGCTGGCGGCCCGGGAGTTCCGCAGCTGGCTGCGCACGCTTCTGGTCGACGCCTGCACCCGCGGGCCGGCGTTTCCGGCGGCGCGCGACCGCTGAGCGGCGCCGCACCCGCTTCCCGGTGACGCCGGCCGACCCCGCCGACCGACCCATATCGCCTCGACGACCCCGCCTCCGGCCACCGTGGCCGGAGGCGGGGTCGTGCTGTGTGCCACCGAATCACCCCTCGGGCTTCGCCATCCCCGCGACCGCAGCGCACCTCTCTGTACAGTCACGTACCTAACAGTTAACTCACTTGACACTCTGTAATCCGAAGTTGTACTGTGACACCTACCACGTCGTCGCGATGTGACCCTGACGAAAGGAAATGCCGATGACCGGCGCCCAGAACACTGCGGGCACGACCGTCCACACCGTCCTCGGCCCCGTTCCCGTGGACGAACTGGGCGTGGTCTCGGTGCACGAAGCGCTGCTGTCGGTGGTGCCGGGCGCCGAGCACGCCTTCGACCTCACCCTCGACCGCGCCGAAATCTTCGACACTCTCGCCGCGAAACTGGCCGACTTCCGCGACCACGGCGGACGCACCATCGTCGACAGCACCGGCATGTTCCACGGCCGCGACGTGCGCCTCTACGAAGCACTCTCACGCAGCACCGGCGTGCACATCGTCGCGTCGACGGGCATGGGCCCGGAAAACCTGCTCGGCGGCTACTTCCTCACCCCCCAGACCAACCCGCCCACCCCGTGGCCCGCGGACCAATTCGCCGACCTGTTCACCCGCGAGATCACCGAGGGCCTGGTCGTTCCCCGCGTC
>NZ_JAUZMZ010000355.1:0-1485 GCF_036327435.1 Rhodococcus chondri
CCGATCGGTGTGCCGGAGTGGAATGTGTCGGCGTTTGTGCTCGATGAGCGTTTGCGTCCGGTGCCGGTGGGTGTTGCGGGTGAGTTGTATCTGTCGGGTGTGCAGTTGGCGCGGGGGTATTTCGGTCGTCCGGAGTTGACGGCGGATCGGTTCGTGGCCAATCCGTTCGTGGTCGGGGGTGTGACCTCGGATCGGTTGTATCGCACGGGTGATCTGGTGCGGTGGACCGGCCGGGGTGAGCTCGAGTATCTGGGGCGTACTGATTTTCAGGTGAAGGTGCGGGGTTTCCGGATCGAGTTGGGGGAGATCGAGACGGTTCTGCGGAATCAGGTTTCGGTGTCGCAGGCGGTGGTCGTGGTGCACAGCGACCGGCATACCGGTGAGCAGCTCGTCGGTTATGTGGTGCCGGAGGCCGGTGCGGTGGTCGAGGTGTCGACGCTGGCGGCCGGGGTTGCGGCGGAGTTGCCGTCGTACATGGTGCCGTCGGCGTGGGTGGTGCTCGAGGAGTTGCCGCTCACCATCAACGGCAAGTTCGATCGGAAGGCGTTGCCGGCTCCGGTGGTGGTGCAGCGGCAGTTCCGAGCTCCGCAGACGCCGGTCGAGCAGACGGTCGCGGCGGTGTTCGCGGAGGTGCTCGGGGTGGCGCGGGTGGGGTTGGATGATGATTTCTTCGCGCTCGGTGGTAATTCGTTGGTGGCGACGCAGGTGACGGCGCGGTTGGGTGCGGCGCTCGATGCGCGGGTGCCGGTGCGGTTGGTGTTCGAGGCGCCGACGGTGGTGGGGTTGGCGGCGGTGGTGGAGTCGCATGCCGGTAGTGGTCGGGTGGCGTTGGTGGCGGGTCCGCGTCCGGAGCGGGTGCCGTTGTCGTTGGCGCAGCAGCGGATGTGGTTCCTCAATCGCTTCGACAGCGAGACTGCGGTGAACAACATTCCGGTCGCGCTCCGGCTGAGCGGCGAACTCGATGTCGCAGCGCTCGCGGCGGCGGTCTCGGATGTGGTCGCCCGCCACGAGGTGCTGCGCACGGTCTACCCGGAGGTCGACGGTATCGGCTTGCAGGTGGTGTTGCCGGCCGCAGAGGCACCGGCATTGCGAGTGGAGCAGGCCGACGCTACCCGCATCGCGGAGCAGGTCGCACGTCTGATCGGAGCCGGTTTCGATGTGACCGCCGAGGTGCCGTTCCGTGCGGTGCTGCTGGAGATGTCGCCGGTCGAGCGGGTTCTCGTGCTCGTCGCACACCACATCAGCGCCGACGGGTTCTCGATGGGCCCGTTGTCGCGGGATGTCATGGTGGCGTACGCGGCACGGTCACGGGGTGAAGCGCCGTCGTGGGAGCCGCTGGAGGTGCAGTACGCCGACTTCGCGTTGTGGCAGCGCGAGGTCCTCGGCGACGAGAACGACCCCGACTCGGTGCTCGCCCGGCAGCTCGACTACTGGACCGATACCCTCGCGGGCATCCCCGACGTGCTCGACCTGCCGACCGACCGG
>NZ_JAUZMZ010000356.1:0-1482 GCF_036327435.1 Rhodococcus chondri
ATGTGGGCCAGTGTCATCGCGATCATGCGGTGCCTCCCTGCTGATGTCCGCCCGTGCGGGGCGGGGTCCGCCTGTCCGAATCGGAGCCGAGAACCCGGTCGATCGCCGCGGCGAGCACGTCGCGGTCGTCGAACGGATGCTTGACCCCGTGGATTTCCTGGCCACTCTCGTGACCCTTGCCCGCGACGAGGACGACGTCGCCCGGGCGTGCCCACTGCACGGCTGTCTCGATCGCGGCGGCGCGGTCGCCGATTTCGCGGATCTCCCCGCGTTCGGCCGTTGCCACCGACCAGGCACCGTCGAGCACGGCCGCCCGGATGGCGGCGGGGTCCTCGGTGCGTGGATTGTCGTCGGTGACGACGACCAACTCTGCGCCGCGCGCCGCGGCGGCACCCATGAGCGGGCGCTTGCCGCGGTCACGGTCACCGCCGGCGCCGACGACCACTGCGACGCGTCCGGTCGTCGCACGGCGCAGAGTGGCGAGGACCGCGTCGAGTGCGGCGGGTTTGTGCGCGTAGTCGACCACTGCCAGGAAGTCTTGCCCACGATCGATCCGTTCGACGCGCCCGGGCACATCGACCGTTGCCAGCCCGCGTGCCGCCGTGTCGGGGTCCACTCCGGCTTCCGCGCACACCGCAACGGCCAAAGCTGCATTGGCCACGTTGTACCGGCCGGGTAGCCGCACCGTCACCGTCCGGCTCACATCGTCCGGGCCGGTCAGCGTGAAGCGCTGGGATCCGGTCGGGTCCGTCGTGGCGTCGGTGACGGACCAGTCGGCAGCGGGACGCGCGGCGTCTGTCGAGACCGTTCGGACCGCTGCGGGCTCGTCGGGATGAGCGGTGCGGGCGATGTCGGCCATGCGTTGCCCCCACTCGTCCTCGACCCACACGACGGCGCGGGCGGCGTGGACCGGGGAGTCGGCAGCGAACAAGCGAGCCTTGGCTCCGAAGTAGTCGTCGAGATCCTTGTGGAAATCGAGATGGTCCTGCGACAGGTTGGTGAATGCCCCGACCGAGAAGTCGGTGGCGGCGACGCGCCCGAGGGCCAGTGCGTGGCTGGAGACCTCCATCACGACCGTGTCCACGCCCTGTTCGCGCATCGTGGCGAACAGCGCGTGCAGCTGCGGCGCTTCCGGGGTGGTCATCGCGCTCGGTACGCGGCGGCCGGCGATGCGGGTCTCGACAGTGCCGACGAGACCGGTGACACGGCCCGCCGCGGCGAGACCGGCTTCGACGAGATAGGCGGTCGTCGTTTTACCGGATGTGCCGGTAATGCCGATCACCTGCATGTCCTTCGACGGGTGGCCGTAGACCGTCGCCGAGGCGAGTCCGAGTACCGCGCGCGGATCCGGATGGACGAGGACGGGCACCGCGATATTCGCGGCCGCGACGAGATCGCGGCCGGCGGCATCAGTGAGCACGGCCACGGCGCCGCGTTCGAGAGCGGTGTCCACGTAACCGGCCCCGTGGGGATGGGCTCAGG
>NZ_JAUZMZ010000357.1:0-1481 GCF_036327435.1 Rhodococcus chondri
TTCAGGTACTCACCGTGCACTCGGCGAAGGGGCTCGAGTGGCAGGTTGTCGCGGTGCCGCACGTCAGCTCCGGTGTCTTTCCCTCGACCACCGGCGCAGCGACATGGCTCGGATCGGTGGCCGAGCTGCCGCCACAGCTGCGTGGCGACCGCGCGTTGCCGGGCGAGCAAACCGGCGGCAGCACCGACGGGGTCCCGGTTCTCGAACTCGACGACATCTACGACCGCAAGATGCTCGAGAACCGGATCGACCTGCACAAGGGGGCCCTGAAGGACCGCAAGCTCGACGAAGATCGCAGGTTGTTCTACGTCGCCCTCACCCGCACCGAGCGGGCGCTGTTCGTCTCCGGGCATCACTGGGCCGACTCGGGTTCCGAGCCGAAGGGGCCGTCACCGTTCCTCACCGAATTGCACGAGTTGGTAGGCGCCCGGCCCGAACTCGGGACGATCGACGAATGGGCGCCCGCGCCGGAGGCGGGCACACCGAATCCGATGACGGAAACCCCGCGCAGCGCCACCTGGCCGGGCGATCCGCTCGGTGCGCGCCGTCCCGCCGTCGAGCGTGGCGCTGCGCTGGTGCTGGCCGCGCTCGACGGCGGCGAACCCGACCCACCCGCGAATTACGAGGACGATCCCGACGAGTGGGCGGCCGACGTCGACGCACTGTTGGCCGAACGCGAGCAGCGCGCCGAACACGGTGCCGAGGTGATGTTGCCGGCGCAGTTGTCCGTCAGTCAGCTCGTCGATCTGGCCACCGACCCCGATGCGCTCGCCGCGCGTCTGCGGCGGCCGCTTCCGTTCCGGCCGAACCCGCTCGCGCGCCGCGGGACTGCGTTCCACGCGTGGCTCGAACGACGATTCGGTGCCACGCGACTACTCGACCTCGACGAACTGCCCGGCGCCGACGACGAGGGCGGCGACGAATCCGACTTCGACCGGTTGCAGGAAGCGTTCCTCCGCTCGCAGTGGGCGGCGCGGAACCCGGTGGAGGTGGAGGTGCCGTTCGAAACGTCGTTGGCGGGGACGATGATCCGGGGCCGCATCGACGCGGTGTTCGAGGATACGGATGGGGGATGGACGGTGATCGACTGGAAGACCGGTGCCGAACCGGATGTCGAGAAGCTCGCATCGGTCGGGTTGCAGCTGGCCGCGTATCGGCTGGCGTGGGCGCAGCTGATGGCTGCCCGAACCTCCCGGATCACCGGCCGCCCCGCCGAGGTGCGGCTCGACAAGGTGCGCGCCGCCTTCCATTACGTGCGGACCGGCCGGACCGTGGCACCTGAAGACCTACCGGGCGCCGAGGAGCTCGACCGTCTCGTGCGTACCGCAGGCGCAGAGAAGGCCGAGGTCCCCGACTCGCCGGACGGGGAAGCAACGGACGGTGGGTAGGAGGACACATGGCGACCTTCGTATTGCTACCCGGTGCCGGATCGGACTCGTGGTACTGGCACCGGGTGATTCCGCTGCTCGAAACACGTGGGC
>NZ_JAUZMZ010000358.1:0-1470 GCF_036327435.1 Rhodococcus chondri
GTGGACCCCGAGCGACTCCGAAATCAGCTCGTCGGAGCGCGACCGGATCAGCTCGAACGACATCGTGCCCGCGCTGCGCACCAGCGACTGGGCAGGTGCGGCGGTCGCGGCGGCCGAGGGACTCGATTCGGCACTGACCCCGTCCAGCGCTCCCGGCACCACCCTGCTCGTCGGCGGCGGTGTCATCGCGGCCGGTGCCGGTGGTGTCTATCTGTACTCGCGGCGGTCGAAGCGCAAGCGCGCCGAGGAAGGCGCGGCACGGGCCGCGCAACTGGATCCGAGCGATGTGAACAGCCTCGCCGCGCTGCCCCTCGAAGGCCTCGAGGTGCATGCACAGAAGGTGCTGGTGGAGACGGACAATGCCGTTCGTTCGAGCTCCGAGGCACTCGAACTGGCCCGTGGCGAGTTCGGCGAAAGTGCGGTGCTGCCCTTCGACCGCGCGTTCCGGCAGGCGCAGGCGGCGCTGGCGTCCGCGTTCGAGATCCGCCAGCGGCTCGACGACGACATCCCCGAGACCCCACAGCAGCAACGCGACATGCTCGTGCAGTTGATCTCGTCGTGCGGGCAGGCCGACCGCGAGCTCGACGCTCAGGTCGAGGCGTTCGACAAGATGCGCGATTTGCTCCTCGACGCCCCGGCACGGCTCGACGCCCTCATCCAACGGGCCATCACGATGCGGGCCCGGCTCCCCCAGGCCGAGGCCATGCTGGCGCAGCTGCACTCGGAGTTCCCCGCCGAAGCCCTCGCTCCCGTCGCGGACAACGTGCGGTTGGCGCAGGAGGAAATCGGCTTCGCCGAGAAGTGCGCGGACGAGGGACGAACCGCAGTGGCCCGACCGGTGGGTGAGCAAGGAGACGCGGTGCGCGCCATCCGCGAAGCCGAGGGTGCTCTCGGGCACGCGGCGACACTGCTCGACGCGGTCGACCATGCCGAGGACGACATCCGGCGGGCGATCGCGACGCTTCCGGAGGCGATGGAGGACGCCGCGCAGGGTATCGCGGACGCCGAACGGCTCGCCGCGGCGGGAGGCGCGGAACTCGCCGAAGCTCGCCGGGCCGCGCAGGAGGCACTCGACCATGCCCGGGCGGCGATGGACACCGATCCGCTCGGCAGCTTCACCCGGGTCGTGGAAGCAGATGCACGACTCGACGCGCTGCGTGCCCAGACCCGGCAGGCCCAGGAGGAAGCGCAGCGCACCCGTCAACGCCTCGAACAGGATCTGACGGCGGCGCAGTCGCAGGTTACGGCCGCGTCGGACTTCATCGGGACGCGTCGTGGTGTGGTGGGCGCAGAGGCCCGGACGCGGCTCTCCGAAGCGCAGCGCCACCTGCAGGCCGCGCAGCAGCTCGCCGCATCCGAACAACCCGGCCAGGCCCTGCAGCATGCGCAGGCCGCAGCGAACCTGGCGGCCAAGGCATTACGCGCAGCCCAGAAGGATGTCGAAAAGTGGGAGACGACCTGCGCTCGCCC
>NZ_JAUZMZ010000359.1:0-1462 GCF_036327435.1 Rhodococcus chondri
CCGCCCGGCACCTATCTCGGAGGTTGGCGGATCATCCGGACTCTCGGCAGAGGCCTGGTCGAGATCACACCGGCGAACGGGATGGCAGCGGAGTCCTCGTCGGCCGCGATCATCCTGACCTCGAGCCATTTCGGTTTGCCGCTGTCGACGACGCATGTGGCGACCGGCTCGATTCTCGGCACGGGGCTGGCCACGAAGGGCGCCCAGGTGCGCTGGGGCATCGCGGGCCGCATGGCGGTGGCATGGCTGATCACGTTGCCCGCCGCGGGGCTCATGGGTGCGCTGTGCTGGCTACTGGGGTCGCTGATCGGTGGACTCGGCGGTGTGGCGCTCGACCTTTCGATCCTGTGCGCGCTCGCCCTGTACATCTATCTGCGCTCTCGTCGCCGGCCGGTCGATGCGTCGAACGTGACGGACGAGTGGGAAGACGGACCCGCCCGGGGGCGGTCCGACGTCCAGGACCCGAGGGAACGCGCGTGAGCCTCTTGACGACCCTCGACTCCTTGTGGCAGGTCGTGCTGGTGGGTCTCGTCCTGGGTGCGGGCCTGCCGGTGTTCTTCCCGCTCGGACTGCGATTCTCGACCGTCGGGCGTGGTTCGACGACGATGCGCCCATCGCTTCCGGCGGCCGCGGCAGCCGTCGTGTGTTTTGCGGTGGTGCTGATCGCTCTCGGCGCCGGCATCCTGCTGATCACTCACGAGTTCCTCGAAGACACGTTCGGGTTCGCAGTGTTCTGACTTTCCTGGGCATCGACGCTATCGTCCCTTGAATCGACACAGAGGAGACGGCGATGGCGCGATGGTCACCGCGAGCGGTGCTGGACTGGCTACGGGCCGGATACCCCGAAGGAATCCCGGCGAAGGACCATTTCGCGTTGTTGGCAGTTCTGCAACGGCGACTGACCGACGAGGAGATTCTCGAGGCGATCGACACCGCTGCCGCAACCGCCGCCGAGCACCCCGACCGGCACGTCGACCACGACACGCTGCGTCGGATCGTCGCCGGGTTGATCCACGAAGAGCCCACCCCCGAGGACATCGAACGGGTGCGGGAGCGCCTGATCGCTGCGGGATGGCCCGTCGTCGGTGACGAACTGTCGCGAGGCGACGTCGAGGAACCACCGGTCTCCGGAACCCCGGACGACGACCCCGGTGTGTCCCCCGGCAGCGTCGGCGACGCGCCGCGGGACAACCGGTAACGGCGCGCGGTCCGGGCAGGCCCGCTCAGCTGCGGGCGAGCGCAGCGAGTTCCGGGATCAACTGCGCAAGCGCACGACCGCGGTGCGAGGAGGCGTCCTTTTCTGCGGGATCCAGTTCGGCGGAGGAGCGTTGTTCCCCTTCCGGCCGGAAGATCGGGTCGTAGCCGAACCCGTTGCTTCCCCGCGGAGCGCGCAGGATGTGCCCGCGCCATTCGCCACGCACCACGGTCACCTCGCCCGACGGGAGGGCGAGGGCGCTTGCGG
>NZ_JAUZMZ010000035.1:0-35864 GCF_036327435.1 Rhodococcus chondri
GGTCCCGGGATCCGATCAGATCCGACAGAACCTGCTGCGGCGACAACTGCGGCCACAGTGCGTCCACCGCCGCGACGATGTCGCGGTCCGCACGCATCTCGGACCGGATGTCGGCGATGTCGTCGCGGCTGAGAAGGTTGCCACCGTTGACGAGGTCGGTGCCGATGATGCCGGCGAGCTGATCGGCCAGTGCCTCGATGACCGCGGACACGAAGATCGGCCGCGCCAGGTTGTGCGGGCGCCGCGACGAACGCGCCCGTCCGCGAGCGCGCGTCACGGTCTTCCGATCGAGGGTGAGCCGGTAGGTGTCGAACGTCAGCGGAATCGGTTTCGCGGGTACTTCCTGACGGTCCCGCACGGCTTTCACGAGCACCGGCAGCATCGCGAGGTTGCCCTTGATCTCTCCGGCCTCGAGGGTGTCGGCGATGCTCGCCCGCACGCCCGGGTACAGGTCGCCGATGGTCGACAGCAGTACCCCTGTCTCGCCGAGGGACGGCAGCACTTGGCCGATGTAGTCCAGGAACGTCGAATTCGGGCCGACGATCAGTACTCCGCTCTTCGCCAGCTGTTTGCGATAGGTGTAGAGGAGGTACGCGGCCCGGTGCAGCGCCACCGCGGTCTTACCGGTGCCCGGCCCGCCCTGCACCACCAGCACGCTCTTGTGCTCGGAGCGGATGATGGCGTCCTGCTCGGCCTGGATGGTCGCCACGATGTCGTGCATCTGCCCGGTCCGCGCCGCGTTCAACGCGGCGAGCAGCGCCGATTCTCCGGCCATCCCACCCGCGATGGGTGTGTCGCCGTGGGCCTGTGCGGCGTCGAGATCGAGGTACTCGTCGTTGAGCGCCGTGACCTGCCGGCTGCGGCTGCGGATATGACGGCGACGCACCACGCCGTCGGGCGCGGCGGGGGTCGCCAGGTAGAACGGCCGGGCAAGGGGCGCACGCCAGTCGAGCAGCAGCGACTCGTAGTCGTTCTCCTCGTCGAGGATGCCGATGCGGCCGACGTATCGCGCCTCGGTGTTGTCGATCCCGTCACGGTCGGGGTTCCGCACGTCGATACGTCCGAAGCACAGCCCGTGTTCCGCAGCGTCGTACTTGGCGATGTCCTCGGTGTACATCTGGGTGAACGACTCGCGTTCACTGCGTGCCTGCGGCGTGCCGCCCTTCTCCAGCAGAACCCGACTCAGCCGAGTTTTTGCGTATTCTCGCAGCTCATCGAGATGCGTGTACAGCATCGACAGGTAGACCTGCTCGTGCTCGCGGTCGGGATGGGACGCGCCATCGGCCGGCACATGAACTCCTCGGGGGTTGGACAAGTCGACCGTCGAAGCCGTCGACGAAAGTGCCCGAGAAGTCTAGTCTGCTTCGTCGTCTTCCCGCAGAAAACAGCGCGAACGCCACAGGCGCGCCGACCGGAGTCGGCGCGCCTGTGCAGCGTCAGCGGAGATCAGCGCCGCGAGTTCTTGCGGCTCTTGGCGAGCGCTTTCTCTGCCTGCTCACGCGCCAGTTCTGCACGCACGCGAGCCCGGTGTGCGTTCTCGAGTGCCCTGGCGTTCAGAACGGCGGCGGGTGCCTCCACACGGTGCGCGAGTTCGGTGCTGTGATCGAGGGTGGTCTGCAACCACTGGGACCCACGCTGACGGGCAAGCTCTGCGAGTTCCGGCCCGCGGTCCATCGCAACCACGCGCAGTTCTCTGCCGCGTCCCTTGGCGCCGTCGGTCAGCTCCGGGGCGCGTTCGCGTGCGATCTCGAGAAGTCCGGTTCCGCGCTCGCGGGCTCGCTCGGCGAGTTCCGGACCCCGATCCTTGGCGATCTCGAAGATCCCGGTGCCGCGCTCGCGGGCGCGTTCTGCCAGCTCCGGTGCGCGCTCGCGCGCGACCTCCAGCAGCCCACTACCGCGTTCCTTCGCGACCTCGGCGAGTTCGGGGGCGCGCTCCCTCGCGATGTCGAGCAGATGGCTGCCCTGTTCGGTGGCATCTCCGGTCAGTGCCTTCACGCGTTCGGCGACGGTGTGCAGACCCTCGCCGAGTGCTTCACCGCGATGATCGGACGAGTGTGCCGGCAGCGCCGCTGCCACGGCCTGCTGAGCGGTTCGTGCGGCCCGCCGTCCGCGCCAGCCCAGCGACGGTTTCCCTTCCGTGTCGACCGCGGCAATCAGCAGGCCACCCATCAGGCTGACGTTCTTGATGAATTGGGTCCGCTGTTGAGCACGGGACGCGGGATCCTGGACGCTCCAGAAGTCGTGGCCTGCGACCGTGGTGGGGACCAGGGTGCCGGCCAGCGCGAGCGCGGAGAGCCGCGGCGCCTTGCCGATCGCGAAGAGCGCGCCGGCACCGATCTGCACTGCGGCGTTGATCTGCACCAGCGTTTCCGGGTTGCTGGGCAGCCGGTCGGTCACGGCCGCCGGCATGGCTTTCACCGCCTTGTCGAGGCCGGGCTGCGCCGCAGTGGCCTTCGGTGCTGGACTCCGCAAGGCATCGATGCCCCCGGCGATGAAAATGGACGCGAGCATTGGGCGCGCGAGTCTCCGGACGATCATGTGCTTCCTCCCGTGGGTCGCGTGGTATTCCGAACCCTGCCACGTGTACCCCGGATGTGGGGGGAGTATGCGGCGACGACTGTCCGGGAGTTGCGCCGCCGGTTCGCCGGCACAGGCGCTGCGGGCGCGGGGGAGCCGCCCCGGCCGGGATCACCAGCCGCGGAATCGGCGAGGCGTCATCCGCACCGGCACCGAGTAGTCGGCACGAAAGGTTTCGGGAGTAAGACCCAGTGTGCCGATATCGGCGGCGTATTTGTCGACGAAGTGCCTCCACTCCTCATCGGATATTGCGGCCTCGACGTGGGCCTCGGCGGTGAAGACCGCCACCTCGCCACCGTGTGCGTCGGCGTTGAGGTTCACACTCACCCGTGGTTGTGCGGCCATGTTGGTCAGCTTGGGGGTGCCCGGTTGCGAGAACATCAGGAAGGTGCCCTGGGACCAGAGGAACCAGACCGGGGTCGGTACGGGAGTTCCGCGTCGGTCGACGGTGGTCAGCCAGAGGACGCGTTCGCGCTCGAGCCGGTCGAGGACCGGATTCGGGACGGACAGCACGGTCTCGGTCATGCTCATGCCTTTCCGTGGAAGTAGCTGCCGGGTGCAACGCCGACGTGGGCTCGGGTCTTCCGAACCCGAGAGTTCGCCACCGACGAGCACCGTCAAAATCCGAACAGAACGGAATAAAAGGGATTAACGAATTCAGTCTGCTTCGTGCCGAGTGCTCGAAATGAGTCGGGCCGAAAACGATGGCCTCCGGGACACACTCGGAGGATTCTGAACCGGGGCCCCGGTGACTCGGGGACGCAGCGACGATGGGAGCGAGTGCTGTGAACAACCGTCAGGAACGTGAAGATCAGGAACGTGAAGATTTCGACAACCTCGACGACGACACGAAACGTCGTGCGGAGGAACGAGCCGACGAGATCCAGAAGATGTACGAGCCCGGTGCGAGGCCGACGACAACGGTGCCGGGCACCGGCGGCATGGTCTCCGGCACCGCGTTCGCCGACTTCGCCGACCAGCCCGAGGGGACGGTAGACGAGGGGACGGGAGAGGACGAACCGGGGGGAGATGCTCGGCGGTGATCAGTCGCCCGATTGCGCTGCTTCCGGAACAAGGACTTTCAGGCCCGAGGACGCGTCGGCGAGTCCTCCGACGAGCGGCTCCGCGCATCCTGGGAACGGTCGTCGGACGACAACGTGAGATCGGCGACGGTCTCGAAGAGTTGTGGCCCGCGGCCGTTCACGGTTTTCTCGATGGTCAGGTGCGCGGCTCGACCTTCCGTCCGTAGTGTGGCGATCTGGTTCCCGAAGGTAGGACCCGCGACTCTGCTCCACGAGAAGGACGTCTTCGGCACCGCCGCCACACGTCCGAGCAGTGCGCGCACGGACCGTTCCGCCGCGCGACTCCAGGCGAAACGGAACGCCGTCCGAATCGCCGCGGGGACATGATTGTGCAGCGGCGAGCATGTCAACTGATAGATCGCCGCGCGCACCGGGACACGGAAGCGGGCGCGGGCCGCGTAGGCGTGATGTACGTCGCCGGACAGCACGCACACCGTTGCCGGGACGACACCGGACGGCCCGGTACGACGTCCGCTGCCGACCTCGGCCAACAATCGGGCGAGACGTTCGAAGGAGGTGCCGAACGCAGACCAGTGCTCGAGATCTGCGGCGCGACGGAGCGTTTCGGCCCAGGACGCGAACCGTTCGCCACGCGCGCCGGCGGCCAGCTGCTCGTCCCAGGCTTCGAGGTCGTGCATTGTTCGAGGAAGCAACCAGGGCAGCGACGTTCCGATCAGCAGATGATCATAGTCGCCCTGGGTCTGGTCCTCGATCCAATCGAACTCCGGATCCGACACCATGTCCCGACGGTCTTCCGTGAGCAACCGCCCGCACCGCGAGTCGATCACGAGCATCCGCACCGGCCCGAAATCACGCCGGTAGGACCACCGGGCACCTCTGCCACCGTCCGCTTCCTCGTCCGCATCGGACGCGAAGATGCGGAGGATGGGCTCGGCGTCCCCCGCGCAATGCCGGACACGGTCGTAGAGCGAGTCTTCCGCCAGCTCTCCGGGTGAAAGGTTCCCGAGGTGCTGGTAGATCCAGTAGGACATCATGGCGCCGACGATGCGTTCTTCCCACCACGGCGAGGCTTCGACCTCGGACCGCCACGAGTACGAAGTGTTCCAGTCGTCGTGCACGTCGTGGTCGTCGAAGATCA
Source organism: Rhodococcus chondri (assembly GCF_036327435.1). Taxonomy (NCBI): domain Bacteria; kingdom Bacillati; phylum Actinomycetota; class Actinomycetes; order Mycobacteriales; family Nocardiaceae; genus Rhodococcus; species Rhodococcus chondri. The sequence goes on from NZ_JAUZMZ010000035.1 coordinate 4,759, forward strand.
TCGAGGTCGGCACGGTCGACAGCAGCCAGCGCACGTTGCGTTCGGACCATGCCTGGGCATACAGCCACGTGTATTCCTCGAAGTTCCGCACCTGCGCCCCCGGCGCTTCGGTCAGATCGTGGCGCTCGCCGACCCGTCGCCGCATCTCCGGCGACAGTTCGTCCGCGTACACCTGGTCGCCCAGCAACAGCAGCGCGTCGGGCCACGCCTCGGGGGAGTGCGCGCGCATGCGCTGCGCGTAGGCGACGAGGGCATCCGTCCCCAAGGCGCCGGCGGAATCCTCGTCCGGCGTGGTGGCGACGCGGCACGATCCGAACGCCAGGACGAACCGGTCGCCGTCGGTCAGTGTCCGAATGAGGGACGCGTCGTCGCCGGGCGGCGGCCACACGTCGCGATCGTCCAGCCGCACTTCGTAGGGCGTGACGGATCCCGGTTCCAGGCCGTCGATCGACACCAGTGCGTAGTGGTGGCCCGCGACCGTCCATGTTCTTTCCGAGCTGCCGAGCACGTGAACGGTGCACGGTGCGGACGTCTCCACCCACACCGTGGCGTCAGTGGCACCGACGTGCCGGAGCAACGGGCCGAGTACGAGTTCCGCCACGGAGTCACCGTGCCCGTGCGCGATGGAGCGAGCGCCTCATGCGCTCCGAGCGTACTCCGCAGCGCGCACGCATCCAGGACGATTCCGCCGAAGCCGCGTCTCCCCGAGTGCTACCAACCGCGCTCGCGCCACTCACCGAGATGCGGGCGCTCGGCGCCGAGCGTCGAATCCTTGCCGTGGCCCGGGTAGAACACCGTCTCGTCGTCGAAGCGGTCGAAGATCTTCGACTCCACGTCGCCCAGGAGCGAGCGGAACGCGTCGGCATCCGGGGTCTTTCCCACACCCCCGGGGAACAGGGAATCGCCCGTGAAGATGTGGTGCTTTCCGGGGCCCTGCTCGGTGAGGACCAGCGCAACCGAACCCGGTGTGTGCCCTGCGAGGTGAATCACCTCGAGATTCAGCTCACCGACCTGCACGACGTCGCCTTCGGCGAGGAAACGGGCAGGGGTGACGGGCAACGGATCGGCGTCGAGCTCATGAGCGGTGGTCGGCGCACCGGTAGCGGCGGCAACCCGCTCGAGGCCCTGCCAGTGATCCCAGTGCTGGTGGGTGGTGACGATGAGTTCGAGCCCGGGGGCGTTGTCCCGCAGGAATTGCACCAGCTTGTCGGGTTCGTTCGCGGCGTCGATGAACACGGACTTGCCGGTCGCGTCGTCGGTGACAAGATAGGTGTTGTTGTTCATCTCTCCGACAGCGAGCTTGATGATGCTCGCGCCGGGAACGTGGCGGCGCTGGGCGGAGCCACCCGGGGTGACGTCGCCGGTATAGGTGTCCTCGATGATCACGGGCTGCTGCGTCATGGAAGAACCGTACCGCCGGACTGCCGGCGGTGCGGCAAGCGACGCCCGGACCCTGTCGGTACCCACGCCTACCATGGCTGGGGGCCGAACAACGGCCCTGTCGACAAGGAAGGAATCCGGCGTGGCAGATCGCCTGATCGTGCGAGGTGCGCGGGAACACAACCTGCGCGGAGTCAATCTGGACCTGCCACGGGAGAGCCTCATCGTGTTCACCGGCCTGTCCGGGTCGGGAAAGTCGAGCCTCGCATTCGACACCATCTTCGCGGAGGGACAGCGGCGTTACGTCGAATCGCTGTCCGCCTATGCGCGCCAGTTCCTCGGGCAGATGGACAAGCCGGACGTCGACTTCATCGAGGGGCTGTCGCCGGCCGTCTCGATCGATCAGAAGTCCACCAACCGCAACCCGCGTTCCACCGTCGGCACCATCACCGAGGTGTACGACTACCTGCGCTTGCTGTACGCACGCGCCGGGACGCCGCACTGCCCCGTGTGTGGCGAGAAGATTGCCCGCCAGACTCCGCAGCAGATCGTCGACCAGGTGCTCGATATGGACGAGGGCGCACGTTTCCAGATCCTCGCGCCCGTCGTCCGCACCCGCAAAGGCGAGTTCGTCGACCTGTTCGAGCAACTCACCGTGCAGGGCTACTCCCGCGTCCGCGTCGACGGCGTCGTCCACCCGCTCAACAATCCTCCCAAGCTGAAGAAGCAGGAGAAGCACGACATCGAGGTGGTGGTCGATCGCCTCGCCGTCAAGCCGAGCGCCAAGCAGCGGCTGACCGACTCGATCGAAACGGCGCTGCGGCTCGCCGAGGGCATCGTGGTACTCGATTTCGTCGACCTCGAGGAAAGCGCCCCCGACCGCGAGCGGCGATTCTCCGAGGCGCTGGCATGCCCGAACGCGCATCCGCTGTCGATCGACGACCTCGAGCCGCGCTCGTTCTCGTTCAACTCTCCGTACGGCGCGTGCCCCGAATGCGTCGGTCTCGGTGTCCGCAAGGAAGTCGACATCGAGCTCGTCGTGCCCGACCCGGATCGCAGCCTCGCCGACGGTGCCATCGCGCCCTGGTCGATGGGACAGAGCGCCGAGTACTTCACCCGCCTGCTCACCGGCCTGGCCGACGTCATGGGCTTCGACGTGAACACGCCGTGGAAGAAGTTGCCCGCCAAGGCACGCAAGGCAATCCTCGAGGGCAGTCACGAACAGGTCCACGTGCGCTACAAGAACCGGTACGGCCGGGTGCGGTCCTACTACGCCGAATTCGAAGGTGTGATGCCGTTCCTGCACCGCCGTCTCGATCAGGCCGAATCGGAGCAGAGCAAGGAACGCTACGACGGGTACATGCGCGAAGTCCCGTGCCCCACGTGTAGTGGTGCGCGGTTGCGACCGGAGATTCTCGCCGTTACCGTGACCGCCGGCGCGCACGGGAGCAAGTCCATCGCCGAAGTGTCCGACCTGTCGATTGCCGAGTGCGCCGAGTTTCTCGGCAATCTCACCCTCGGGAGTCGTGAGGCGGCGGTGGCCGGGCAGGTGCTCAAAGAGGTGCAGGCCCGCCTCGGCTTCCTGCTCGACGTCGGCCTCGACTACCTCACCCTTTCCCGCGCCGCCGGCACTCTGTCCGGTGGGGAGGCACAGCGCATCCGGCTGGCGACCCAGATCGGTTCCGGTCTCGTCGGGGTGCTGTACGTGCTGGACGAACCGTCCATCGGTCTGCATCAACGAGACAATCGGCGCCTCATCGAAACGCTCACGCGGCTCCGCGATCTCGGCAACACCTTGATCGTCGTCGAGCACGACGAAGACACTGTCCGGGCCTCCGACTGGGTGGTCGACATCGGTCCGCGGGCGGGCGAGCACGGCGGACGTGTCGTCCACAGCGGCACCTACAAGGAGCTCCTCGACAACACCGAGTCGCTCACCGGCGCCTATCTGTCCGGCCGCGAGCGGATCGAGGTACCGGCGCTGCGCCGGCCCATCGATCGCAAGCGGCAGGTCACCGTCGTCGGCGCCCGAGAGAACAACCTGCGCGGTATCGACGTCTCGTTTCCGCTCGGAGTACTGACCTGCGTGACCGGTGTGTCGGGGTCGGGTAAGTCGACGCTGGTCAACGACATTCTTGCCACCGTGATGGCGAACAAGCTCAACGGCGCGCGGCAGGTGCCGGGCCGGCATGCCCGGGTCAACGGTCTCGACCAGCTCGACAAATTGGTTCGGGTCGATCAGTCGCCGATCGGTCGCACCCCGCGATCGAACCCCGCGACCTACACGGGAGTGTTCGACAAGATCCGCACGTTGTTCGCCGCCACCACGGAGGCGAAGGTGCGCGGCTACCAACCGGGGCGGTTCTCGTTCAACGTCAAGGGCGGTCGTTGCGAGGCGTGTTCGGGCGACGGCACGCTCAAGATCGAGATGAACTTCCTGCCCGACGTGTATGTGCCGTGCGAGGTGTGCCACGGGGCCCGGTACAACCGGGAGACGCTCGAGGTCCACTACAAGGGCAAGACCATCGCCGAGGTACTCGACATGTCGATCGAGGAGGCCGCCGGGTTCTTCGAGCCGGTGACCTCCATCCACCGGTACCTCAACACATTGGTCGAGGTGGGTCTCGGTTACGTGCGGCTCGGTCAGCCCGCCACTACGTTGTCCGGTGGTGAGGCACAGCGGGTGAAACTCGCGGCGGAACTGCAGAAGCGGTCGAACGGCCGCACCGCATACATCCTCGACGAACCGACCACCGGTTTGCACTTCGAGGACATCCGCAAACTTCTCGGCGTGATCAACGGGCTCGTCGAGAAGGGCAACACGATCATCGTCATCGAGCACAACCTCGATGTCATCAAGACCGCCGACTGGGTGATCGATATGGGACCCGAGGGCGGCTCCGGGGGTGGCACGGTCGTGGTGGAAGGGACCCCCGAGGACGTGGCGGGCACCGACGACAGTTACACCGGTCGTTTCCTCAAGGAGGCACTTGCCGCCGCGGAGCCGGTGCCGGTGCGTGCACCCGCACGCAAACGCGTGGCGAAGAAGAAGGTTGCGGTCGCAAGCTGACGGAGGTCACCTCGCCACCGCCGCGAGCGCGGCGGCGAGGTCGGCCGGACGCGACCACATCGGCCAGTGCCCGGTGGGCAGGTCCACGTATTCGACGTCGTCGAGTCGGCCGAGTTCGGCGGCCACCGGGTGTCCGGCCGCTGTCATCTCCGGGATCGCCGCGGTGGGAAAGCTGCAGCAGATCACCGTGGTGGGCACGCGTGTGCGGGCCTCGTTCCGTAACTGCAGTGGTGTCCGCGCCGGCTTCGAGTTCGGCCCGGTCCGGCAGGGGGAACTCGGCGATCTCCGGATCGAGGTCCGGCCGCAGGGCCGTCCCGTCCGGCAGGGGGCCGCTGTCGACGTACACGAGCCGCCGGATCGTCGTGGGTACCCGGTCCGATGCCGCGTAGGCGATCGGCCCCGCGCCGCTGTGGGCGACGAGCACAGCACCGCCGGTCACCGCTCGGGCTACCGCCTCGATGTGAGTGTCCGCAGTGCATTGCGCCCGGTCGGACTCCGGGGATTCGAGGCCGGGCAACGTGAGGGCAGTGACCCGAAACCCCCGGCTGCGCAGCTCGTCCGCGACGGTATCCCATGCCCACGCACCCAGCCACAGGCCGGGAACGAGAACGAAGTGGGTGGTCATGACCCCGTATTCTGGTCGGCTCTCGGACGACGGCCTCACTGTCTACGTCACGGCCGAATCACGATTCTGCGCCGGGTGTCGTTCAACTCGCCGCAAACCGGAGGCAATGCGCGGCACCTATCGTGGCGGCATGACCGGTGCCACCTCCGACCTGCCCGCCCTGGCGCGAGCCCTCGACGACCTGCGTGACGGCCTCGTCGCGGCGGCCGCCGCCGACGAGCGGTGGGCGCAGGCCCACCCGGTGCATCGGGCCAGCGCCGAGAATCTCGCGCACTATGTGGCGCTGCGCCGCCGCGACATACGCGATCTGCAGGCCGACCTCGCCTCGTGGGGGTTGTCGTCGCTCGGACGCGCCGAAGCGCATGTGCTGGCCTCCCTCGACGCGGTTCGGCACGCGGTCGAGCGTCTCGCCGACCTCCCCGAAGTCACCCTGGCACCGAACCCGGTCGGATTCGTCGACGGTGAGCGACTGTTGGAGCGGAATGCGACCGCGCTGCTCGGCCCGGCAGCGGGGGGCCGCCGGACCCGCATCATGGTGACCCTCCCGTCCGAAGCCGCCACCGATCCCGGTCTCGTGGACCGCATCGTGGAAGCCGGCGCCGAACTGGTGCGGATCAACTGCGCGCACGACGGCCCGGAGGACTGGGAACAGATGATCGCCCATGTGCGCCGCGCCGGGCGCGCCCACGGCCGGCATGTGACGGTCACCATGGATCTCGCCGGACCGAAACTCCGCACCGGACCGATCGCCCCGGGCCCTGCGGTGATCCATGTCAAACCGGTGCGCGATGCCCTCGGCCGCACCATCGCGTCGGCCCGCATCCGGTTGGCGCGTACCGCCGAGGCGGCCGGCGACGGGGAGATCGGCATCCCGGTGACGGACGAATTGTGGCTGGCCCGTCGCCGGCCCGGCGACCGCATCACCTTCCACGACACCCGTGGATCGAAACGCACCCTGGTCGTCGTCGACACCGACGGCGGCGTCGGTGCCGAACTCCACGACACCGCCTACCTCGTCCCGGGCACCGTCCTGCGTGCGCATCGAGGAGACAGCACAGCGGTGGACAGGTGCCCGCTCGAGACCGCAAACTCGTTCTGCACGCCGGTGACGAGGTGCTCCTCGACCTCGATCCGGCCCCTGCCGAGCCCGATGCTCGGCCGCGGCGCATCGGTTGCACCCTTCCCCAGGTCTTCGTCGACACGAAGGTCGGCCACCGCATCTTCTTCGACGACGGAAAGATCGGTGGTGTCGTCGAGGAGGCGGGGCCGGAAGAGTTACGGATTCGGATCACCGATGCGGATCCGCGCGGTACCCGGCTGGGCTCGGCGAAAGGCATCAACCTGCCCGACACGGAACTGCGGTTGCCGGCGCTGACCGACGACGATCTGGCACATCTGCCGTTCGTCGCCGCGCACGCGGACGCGGTGAGCCTGTCGTTCGTGCGCAGCGCCACGGACGTGAGGCTACTGCAGGACCGGTTGGCCGAGGTCGGCGGTGGTCACCTCGGGATCGTGCTGAAAGTGGAGACGGTGAGCGGGTTCGAGAACCTGCCGTCGATCCTGTTCGCAGCGATGCATTCGTCGCGGGTCGGGGTCATGATCGCCCGGGGTGACCTGGCGGTCGAGGCCGGGTACGGGCGGCTCGCGGAAGTGCAGGAGGAGATCCTGTGGCTGTGCCAGGCGGCGCACGTGCCGGTGATCTGGGCGACGCAGGTCCTGGACTCGTTGGCTCGCACCGGACGACCGTCGCGCGCCGAGGTGACCGATGCGGCGGCGTCGGGCCGCGCCGAATGCGTGATGCTCAACAAGGGCCCGTTCGTGGATCACGCGGTGCGGTTCCTCGACGAGGTGCTTCTCCGCATGGCCGAACACCAGCGCAAGAAGGACTCGTTGCTGCGCAGGCTGCGGGCGTGGGACACGCCGCCACTCGCCGCGAGTGCGGATACCGCCGTGGCCGGCGCTGCCACCGTCCGGCTGATCGAACGGTGACAGCGATCGAACGGTGACGGCAGCGGGTGCAACCCCTCCGGCGCGAAGATCCGGGGACGCGCGAGCCTCAGTAGACGGGGCCGGTGTACTTTTCGCCCGGGCCCATGCCCGGCTCGTCCGGCACCGCCGATGCTTCCCGGAACGCGCGCTGTAGCGCCTGGAGCCCCTCGCGGATCGGCCCCGCGTGCGGACCGAGGTACTCGACGGATGCGGTGACCAGGCCCGCGAGGGCGGTGATCACGCGTCGGGCCTCGTCGAGGTCGCGGCGCGCGCTCTCGTCGGGATTCTCGTCGGCGAGCCCGAGTTTCTCCGCTGCCGAACTCATCAGCATCACGGCGGCGCGGCTGATGACTTCGACTGCGGGAATGTCGGCGAGGTCGCGCACGTCGTCGGCGGCGGACGCGTGGTCGGAGGAGTCGGGGGTCTCGGTCATGCTGTCGAGGATTCCACCCGAACCGAGGACCGGAGCGTGCGGGTGCTCCTGCTACGGACGATTCGATCCTCACGTGCATCTTTGCTACGCTGTTCGTTACGACCGCCCACGCGCACATTGGTGTGGGCAGCAAAGTGGAGTCCGACTCCCACCTCTCGCGGCACATCGATGCAGCTCAGAGGTCCGGTCATCCGGGCGCACCGCGCCGCGGATGCCTCGCCCGAAGGGTGCAGGTTCGTTTCGCAGTTCGCTGCGTAACGTCGACCGGTCGGTATCGGACCCCGCGTGACGCACGGCGTTGCAGCGGGGTCTTCTTGTCGAGGGTTCGGGCCACGGTGCTGCGATGCGGTCAGCAGACCACATCGCTCTACTGAGGAGGCCCCATCAGCGCTGAGACCCGCATCAACGAACGCATCCGAGTTCCCGAGGTCCGTCTTGTCGGACCGGGTGGTGAACAGGTCGGCATCGTGCGTGTTGAAGATGCACTCCGCCTGGCAATCGAAGCCGATCTCGACCTGGTCGAGGTGGCCCCTGACGCCCGCCCGCCCGTGTGCAAGATCATGGATTACGGCAAGTTCAAATACGAGGCCGCCCAGAAGGCGCGCGAATCGCGTAAGAACCAGCAGCTGACCGTGATCAAGGAGCAGAAGCTCCGGCCGAAGATCGACGACCACGACTACGAAACCAAGAAGCGCAACGTTGTGCGGTTCCTCGAAGCCGGATCCAAGGTCAAGGTGACCATCATGTTCCGCGGACGTGAGCAGTCCCGCCCGGAACTCGGATACCGGTTGCTGCAGCGACTCGGCGCGGACGTGGCCGACCTCGGCTTCATCGAGACCTCGGCCAAGCAGGACGGCCGCAACATGACCATGGTGCTGGCCCCGCACAAGGGCGCGAAGACTCGCGTGAAGGCACAAGAGGCCGCACAGGCCCCGCAGGCCAAGGCCGCACCGCGACCGACACCCGCGTCGGCCCCTGCCCCCGCCGAGCCCGCATCGGCGCCGGCCGAGGAACAGCCGGCCGATCAGGGCGACGCGCAGACCAGCTAGCCGCTCGGACAGCACAGCCGGTGCTGCACACGAGCAGGACGTACACGACAACCGGAAGAAACTGAGGACTCCATGCCCAAGTCGAAGACCCACAGCGGGACCGCGAAGCGATTCAAGGTGTCCGGCAGCGGGAAGATCCTGCGCCAGAAGGCGGGTCGCCGCCACCTGCTCGAGCACAAGTCCTCCCGGGTGACGCGTCGTCTCGATGGCAAGGCCGTCGTCAGCGACGTCGACGCCCCGCGCGTCAAGCGCATGCTCGGCATCTGAACTCTCCCGACCGATCCGCCCGGGGACGGTACTCGTCGTCCCCCGAACTTGACAGGACATATCAGTGGCACGCGTGAAGAGGGCCGTCAACGCCCAGAAGAAGCGCCGTTCGATTCTCGAGGCCTCCAAGGGTTACCGCGGGCAGCGCTCGCGCCTGTACCGCAAGGCCAAGGAGCAGCAGCTTCACTCGCTGACCTACGCCTACCGCGACCGTCGCGCCCGCAAGGGTGACTTCCGCAAGCTGTGGATCAGCCGCATCAACGCCGCGGCCCGCGCGAACGACATCACCTACAACCGCTTCATCCAGGGCCTCAAGGCCGCGGGTGTCGAGGTGGATCGCAAGATCCTCGCCGAGCTCGCCGTCTCCGACGCCGAGGCCTTCGCCGGCCTGGTCGCGGTCGCCAAGGCCGCGCTGCCGGCCGACGTGAACGCTCCGGCTGCCTGAGCGCGACGCTGAACCTCGAATCAGCACAGGAACGACCCGCGGACCCGCTCACCGAGCGCACCCCGCGGGTCGTTTCTGCTGTCAAATTGCTGCGCACCGCGGAACGCCGCAAGACCGGCCGGTTTCTCGCCGAGGGCGAGAACTCGGTGACCGAGGCACTGGCCACCGGTGTGGTCCACGACCTGTTCGTCACCGACGCCGCCGCCGAGCGGTACCCGCACGTGCTCGCCACCGCCCGGCAACGAGGAGTCCGGGTCGGGCTCGTCACCGAACGAGCCGCCGAGCGGCTGTCCGACACCGTGACCCCACCGGGTCTCGTCGCCGTCTGCGACCTGCTCGACGTGCCGCTCGACGCGGCTCTCGCCAGCAACCCGCGACTGCTCGCCGTGCCCGTGGGGATGAGCGAGCCCGGCAATGCGGGCACCTTGATCCGGGTGGCCGACGCGGTCGGTGCCGACGCCGTGATCCTCGCCGGTGACAGCGTGGACCCGCACAACGGCAAATGCGTGCGGGCGTCCGCCGGCAGCGTCTTCCACCTGCCGCTCGCGCGCGAACGCGACACGGGGCGCGTGCTCGACGCGCTCGCCGCGGCCGGCGTACAGATTCTCGCGACCGCCGCCGACGGTGAAGTCGACCTCGACGACGCCGACCGGTTGCTCCGCGCACCCACCGCATGGCTGTTCGGCAACGAAGCGCACGGCCTCGACCCGGACATTGCGGCCCGCGCCGACCACCGGGTCCGGATCCCCATCCGCGGTCGCGCCGAATCGCTGAACCTCGCCACCGCCGCGTCGATCTGCCTGTATTCGAGTGCCCGGGTGCAGCACAGGACCCCCGGCCCCATCGCATAGGATTTCGTCGTGCGCAGCCGCGACCGGATCGCGGGCACGCAGACCGAGAACCGACATCACCGAAGAACCGTTCGCCCGAAGAAGGACCCGAAGAAGGAGTTGCACCGGTCGTGGCCAAGAAAGAGGGCGGCACCCCGCCGGCAGCCGATCCCAACGCACTGACCGAGGACGCACTCGCCGCCGCGGAGAAGACGGCGATGCAGGCCTTCGCCGCGGCCGACACCCTCGAGGCGCTGGCCCAGACGAAGATCGAGCACCTCGGCGACAAGGCCCCGATCTCCCTCGCGAAGCGGGCGCTCGGCGCGCTGCCCGGCAAGGACCGCGCCGACGCGGGCAAACGCGTCAATGCGCACCGCACCGCGGTGCAGGCCGCCTACGACACCCGCAAGGCCGAACTGCAGGCCGAACGCGACGCCGCGGTCCTCGTGGCGGAGGCGATCGACGTCACCCTGCCGGCCAACCGGCGTCCCGTCGGCGCCCGTCATCCCATCAGCATCATCTCCGACCAGGTCTCCGACGTGTTCGTCGCGATGGGCTGGGAGATCGCCGAGGGGCCGGAGGTCGAGACGGAGCATTTCAACTTCGACGCATTGAATTTCCTGCCCGACCATCCGGCCCGCACGATGCAGGACACCTTCCACATCGCGCCGGAGGGCTCGCGGCAGGTGCTGCGCACGCACACCTCACCGGTGCAGGTCCGTACGATGCTCTCCCGCGAGATCCCCATCTACGTGGTCTGCCCGGGCCGCACGTTCCGCACCGACGAACTCGACGCCACCCACACGCCGGTGTTCTCCCAGATCGAGGGTCTCGCCGTGGACAAGGGCCTGACCATGGGCCATCTGCGCGGCACCCTCGACGCGTTCGCCCGCGCCCTGTTCGGGCCCGAGACCCGCACCCGCATGCGGCCGAACTACTTCCCGTTCACCGAACCGTCGGCCGAGGTGGACGTGTGGTTCCCGAACAAGAAGGGCGGCGCCGGCTGGGTCGAATGGGGCGGCTGCGGCATGGTCAACCCGAATGTGCTGCGCGCCTCCGGAATCGACCCCGACGAGTACACGGGTTTCGCGTTCGGCATGGGTCTCGAACGCACCCTGCAGTTCCGCAACGGAATCTCCGACATGCGCGACATCGTCGAAGGCGACGTGCGCTTCACCCTGCCCTTCGGTGTGCAGGGCTGACGCCCGCACCCCGACACGACCCGAGAACCGAACCGAACGAGAAAGCTGAGCTCAAGTGCGAGTAGCGCAGTCCTGGCTGACGGAGATCCTGCAGCGTGCCACCCCCGAGTGGACCGTCACGGCCGCAGAACTCGATGCGGGATTCGTCCGGGTCGGTCTCGAGGTCGAAGACATCGAAACCCTCGAGCGGATCGACCACCTCGTCGTCGGACGGGTCGTCGCGATCACCGAGCTCACCGAGTTCAAGAAGCCCATCCGGCATTGCCAGGTGGACGTCGGCGAAGACGCGCCGCGCAGCATCGTGTGCGGCGCCCGCAACTTCGCCGAGGGCGACCTCATCGTCGCGGCCCTGCCCGGCGCGGTACTGCCCGGCGGTTTCGCCATCGCGTCCCGCAAGACGTACGGGCAGATCTCCGACGGCATGATCTGCTCGCTGTCCGAACTGGGCATCGGCAAGGACCACTCCGGCATCCTCGTCCTCGAACCGGGCAGCGCCGACCCCGGTGCCGACGCCAACGACCTGCTCGGTCTCGGTGACACCGTCGTCGAACTCGCCATCACCCCGGACCGCGGGTACTGCTTCTCCGCGCGCGGCCTCACCCGCGAGCTCGCCTGCGGATTCGACCTCGAATTCGCCGATCCGGCGCAGGTCACCCCGCTGCCCACCGACGGGGGCGACGCCTACCCGATCCGTCTCGAGCCGGAAACGAACGCGACCCGCTTCGCTGCCCGCAAGGTCACCGGCATCGACCCGAACGCCGTGTCGCCGTGGTGGTTGCAGCGCCGCCTGCACACCGCCGGTGTGCGACCGATTTCCCCGGCCGTCGACGTCACCAACTACGTGATGCTCGAACTGGGCCAGCCGCTGCACGCGTTCGACGCCGCCACTCTGCAGGGCGAACTCGTCATCCGGCGTGCCCGGGCGGGGGAGAAGCTGACCACTCTCGACGGTGTCGAGCGCGACCTCGATTCCGAGGACGTCGTGATCACCGACGACTCCGGAGTCATCTCGCTCGCGGGCATCATGGGCGGCGCGACCACCGAGGTGGGCGCGACGACCACCGAGGTACTGCTCGAGGCCGCGACGTGGGATCCGCTCGCCGTGTTCCGCGGCAACCGCCGCCACAAGCTCACCAGCGAGGCCGGTAAGCGCTTCGAACGCACCGTCGACCCCGAGGTCGCGCTGCCCGCGCTCGACCGTGCAGCCGCGCTGCTCGTCGAGATCGCCGGCGGCCAGGTCGAACCCACACTCACCGACATCGCGGTGCCGACCGGCCCGGTGTCCATCCGCATGGACATCGACCGCCCCGATCGCGTCGCCGGCGTGGCCTACCCGAACGGCACCGCCGCGCGTCGCCTCACGCAGATCGGCTGCAGCGTGGAGGTGGGCGTCGGCGGCGACGGCCACGGACAGCTCGTGGTCACGCCCCCGTCCTGGCGCCCCGATCTGCGGCAACCCGCCGACCTGGTCGAAGAGGTGCTGCGCCTCGAGGGGCTCGAGCAGATCCCGTCGGTGCTGCCCGCAGCCCCGGCCGGTCGCGGTCTGACCGCCGAGCAGAAGCGTCGCCGCGCGGTGGGCCGCGCGCTCGCGTACGACGGCCACGTCGAAGTTCTCGCGCCGGTCTTTCTGCCCACACACGGCGTCGACACCGGGGGGCTGGACGCGGACGATCCGCGGCGCACCACCGCCAAGGTGCTCAACCCGCTCGAATCCGACCGTCCCGAGTTGGCCAGCACGCTGCTGCCGGGCCTGTTCGAGGTCCTCGCGCGCAACGTCTCGCGCGGCCAGCGGGACCTGTCGCTGTTCTCGATCGCGCAGGTGGTGCAACCCGGGCCCGAGACGGTCGCCGTCGAGGCGCTGCCCGTCGACCGGCGACCCACCGACGACGAGATCGCGCGGCTCGAGCGGTCGCTGCCGGTGCAGCCCGTGCATGTCGGGGGTGTTCTGACCGGTCTGCGCGAACCGGCCGGCCCGTGGGGCGCCGGTCGCGCCGCCGAGGCCGCCGACGCGTTCGCCGCCGCCGATGTCGTGGCCCGCGCGGCCGGTGTGGAACTCGAACGGCGTGCGGCGCAGTACCTGCCGTGGCATCCGGGCCGGTGCGCAGACCTGCTCGTCGACGGCACCGTCGTCGGTCATGCCGGGGAACTGCACCCCGCGGTGCTCGAACGCGCCGGCCTCCCTGCCCGCACCTGCGCATTCGAATTGAACCTCGACGCGCTCCCGATCATCGAGTCGCTGCCCGCGCCGGCGGTGTCGCCGTTCCCGGCGGTACTGCAGGATGTCGCGGTCGTCGTCGACGCCGCCGTTCCCGCGGCCGAGGTGGAAGCGGCGCTGCGCAGCGGCGGTGGGGACCTCCTCGAGGACGTCCGCCTCTTCGACGTGTTCGCCGGCGCCCAGGTGGGGGAGGGAAACAAGTCTCTCGCCTTCGCACTGCGCTTCCGGGCACCGGACCGCACTCTCACCGAGGACGAGGCGAGCGCTGCCCGCGACACTGCCGTCGCTGCTGCGACATCCGCGGTGGGAGCGCAGCTGCGCGGCTGATCCACCCCACCCCTCGCCGACCGCCACTCGCACCCGGGACGCGTCGCCGACAACTCGCGCCGCGTCCTCGGGTCAGCCCGCCGCTACGGCAAGGCCGGTGCATCGAGTCGGGCTGCGCGGGTGCTCTGTCCGGCCGGCGTGAAGTCTCGACGCGGTGGCCGGGAGTCGCAACTCTGGACAGTTCGGTTAATTGCGCTTAACTTGCAGGGTGTGAGCAAACGCTACCCCTTACCCGACCTGGCGGATCTACCCGAGGACATCGTCGAACGCATCCTCGAAGTGCAAACCAAGTCGGGCTTCGTCCCGAATGTGTTTCTGGCCTTCGCGCGGCGACCCGCCGAGTGGCGAGCCTTCTTCGCGTATCACGACGCGATCATGCTGCGCGAGGAAACAGGATTGACCAAGGGCGATCGCGAGATGATCGTGACCACGATCTCGGCGGCGAACAAGTGCCTGTACTGCGTCGTCGCGCACGGGGCGATCCTCCGGATCTACGAGAAGAAGCCGACCGTCGCGGATCAGGTGGCGACCAATTACCGCATCGCGGACATCACGCCCCGCCAACGCGCGATGCTCGATTTCGCGAGCACGGTCAACACCCGGTCGCACGAGATCTGCGATGACGACTTCACAGCTCTGCATGCACACGGCTTCACCGACGAGGACGCGTGGGACATCACCGCGATCACCGCGTTCTTCGGGCTGAGCAACCGCATGGCGAGCGTGACGGGCATAATGCCCAATCCCGAGTTCTACACGATGGGACGCGTGCCCCGGACCTGAGCCGAGAACGAGGTTCGGTACCCGGCCGACCGCTCCGTCGTCGAAAGCGCTGTGCTGACCGGCCGTTCAGGTCGAAGGTCTGGATCGGGACGTCGCCGGGGCCGACGATTGCGGCCCCGGTGTGCGCTGCAGACCGACCTCCGAGCCGACGTCGTGCACCGGTGCCGGCGCACAGCGGGATTGGGATCCGGGACGCGGGGGTAGTCACGGTCATGAAAATCAGGAAAACCGAACACAAGGTCGAGGTGGCGGCGGCGCTCGGTGCCGGATACCTGCTGGGGCGCACCCGCCAGTTGAAGATGGCCGTGAAGATTGCCAGGGTGGGCGGGCGATCTCCTCGGGGGCCCCAGGATCTGCTCGCCCAGGGCTCGGAGTTCCTCGCCTCGTCTCCGGAGATCGCGGGGCTCGGCGACTCGGTTCGCAACGAGTTGCTCGACACGGCGTCCGCGACGGCCGAGGCCGGCAGCGAGCACGGCGCTTCGTTCCGCGACCGCGTCCGGTCTCGGGGGGGGACCGCACAGGCTGGTGGCGGGCGGTTGGTCGCGGGGGTGAGGAGGGCCTCGGCCGTCGCGGGCGCGTTCACCCGCGGGAGGCCGAGGATTCCTCGGTCCGCGAGGAATCGGAGCACGGTAAGAACTGAGCTGCTCCAGTTACCCGAGCCGTGCGACTGCAGCTCGACGGGCACGCGGATCGAGCGACCTTCCGGGTGTCGGCCGAACGAACGCGATGACTTTCGGGTACGTAGCCGGTCAACACTGCAGATCAGGTCCATCCCGACTCTGGAGGCACCATGACTCAGCAGAAAGCCGGCGCCCTACCCCCCGTCGTCGACCCGCAGACCTGGCAGCTTGCGCTCGACGACTTGCGGAGGCGGGAAAAGGCCGCCACCCGTGAACTCGACGCCATCGCCGCGCAGCGCCGCAGGCTGCCGATGGTCGAGCTGCCCGACTACACGCTGATCGGTCCGGACGGTCCGATCCGGTTGGTCGATGTGTTCGACGGCCGTTCGCAGCTCATCGTCTACCACCACATGTGGTCCGACGGTGCGGAGTGGCAGTGCGGAGGCTGCACCGGCCTCACGTCGCAGTGGACCCGGCTGGGCATCCTCGACAACTACGACGCCCGCTTCGTCATCGTCACCAACGGGCCCATCGACGAAGCACTGGCCTACAAGGCCAAGGTCGGCAACGCGATGGACTGGTACTCGTCTTCGGACAGTTCCTTCGGCGCCGACGTCGACGCACCGCCCGGAGGAAGCTTCGCGGTCAATGTGTTCCTCCGCGATGGCGACCGGGTCTACCGCACCTGGCACACCACCGGCCGGGGCACCGAACAACTCAGCTACACCTTCGCCCTGGTCGATATCCTGCCGTGGGGCCGTCAGGAGGAATGGCAGGATTCGCCCGAGGGTTGGCCGCAATCGCCCACCTACTCGAAGTGGCTCGACTCTCCCGATGTCGCCCGGCTCTACGGCCCGAACGGCGACGTTCGCTGAGTCCCGCGAGGTCGACGTGCCGCCGTGCCACTCATCCCCGGCGCCGATGGTGAGTGCGTTTCTCGATGATGTGCCGCCGGCGACGCCGGTTCTCTTCCAGATTCCGCAGGCCCAGGTGTCGCGACGCGTTCGAGGCACGTCTGTGTGCGCGCGGCGCAACCCATGAGTGCTGTGCCGGTGCGGTCGGGCGACGTAGCCTGAACGTATGACCACGGACGAGTCGACCCCCGGCCACGTACCGGACCCGGAGAAGCCGGACGAGCCGGTGCCGGATGTGACCCCGGCCGGTCCCGAGACACCCAACGTGCCCGACGTACCGCCCGGCCCGGACATTCCCGATGTGCCGCCCGTCGATCCCGAGCCGTCACCGGATCCCGACATCGGTCCCGGTGGAGTGGTGCAGATTCCTTCCCCCGAGGGCCTCACCGGGTACACCGAGCAGGGTGTGCCGACCTTCGAGTCGGTGCGGGACAAGATCGAGCACCGCGCCGGCACCGCGATCGGGTCCGAGGAGCTGGCGCGGGAGAGCACCGCCGGTCGCACCCTCGACGAGCAGTACGAGGACCGCAAGAAGGCGGCCGCCGACAAACTCGCCGAGATTCGCCGCTCGATGCACGCGGAATAGCAGCGAGACGCGACCCTGCGGGAACCCCTGATGAAAAAGTTTGCATGATCGTGCATAATAAATCGTATGGGTAACCCACAGGCATTCACGGCGACGCCGCAGTCGCCGATTCGGGTCGCAGTCGCCGGCGCCAGCGGCTACGCGGGCGGCGAAGCGCTCCGCCTGCTCCTCGGTCATCCCGCATACCAGGACGGCTCCCTCGTCATCGGTGCGCTCACCGCCGGCGGCAACGCCGGTGCCACCCTCCGCGAATTCCACCCGCACCTGTTGCCGCTCGCCGACCGCGTCCTCGCCCCCACCGACCTCGACACTCTCGCCGGGCACGACGTCGTCTTCCTCGGGTTGCCGCACGGACACTCGGCAGCACTTGCCGCGCAACTGCCCGAGGCCACCGTCGTCATCGACTGCGGCGCCGATTTCCGGCTCGAATCGGCGACCGACTGGCAGCGCTGGTACGGCACCGAACATGCCGGCACGTGGCCGTACGGCATGCCCGAACTGCCCGGCAAGCGTGAACAACTCGTCGGCGCCACCCGCATCGCGGTTCCGGGCTGCTACCCGACGGCGGCCTCGCTGGCCCTCGCTCCGGCGGTTGCCGCCGGGATCGTCGAACCCCGCGTCCAGATCGTCGCCGTGACCGGCACCTCCGGAGCGGGCAAGTCCCCGAAGGTGGACCTCCTCGGTTCCGAGGTGATGGGCTCCGTCCGTGCCTACGGCATCGGCGGTGCACACCGCCACACCCCGGAGATCAAGCAGAACCTGTCGGCGCTCGCCGGCACCGACGTCAGTGTCTCGTTCACCCCGGTCCTCGCGCCCATGCCGCGTGGCATCCTCGCCACCTGTACCGCCCCCACCACGGTCGGCACGGCCGAGGCGCGCGCCGTATACGAAAAGGCCTACGCGGACGAACCCTTCATCCAGCTCCTCCCCGAAGGAGCCTTGCCGGCCACGGGCTCGGTCGTCGGATCCAACGCCGTCCAGCTCGCCGTCACCGTCGACACCGATGCCGGTCTGCTGATCGTGGTCGCCGCCATCGACAACCTGACCAAGGGCACCGCCGGTGCCGCCGTTCAATCGATGAACCTGGCACTCGGCCTGCCCGAGACCGCCGGCCTGTCCACCGTAGGAGTGGCACCGTGACCGACACCGACCACACCGACAAGCACGCCGATCACGTGTATGCCGACGCCGTGTACGACGCCGGGGGCCGCCTGATCCGCACCCAGGGCGTGACCGCCCCCGCCGGGTTCCGTGCCGCCGGTATTCCCGCCGCGATCAAGGCGAACGGAAACCCGGACCTCGCACTGGTATTCAACGAGGGACCCGACCTCGTCGCGGCCGGAGTGTTCACCACCAACAAGGTCAAAGCGGCGCCGGTGCTGTGGTCGCAGCAGGTCCTGACCTCCCGCGCACTGCGCGCGGTGATCCTCAACTCCGGCGGAGCCAACGCGTGCACCGGTCCGGGCGGCTTCCAGGACACCCACGCCACCGCCGAAGCCGTCGCCGACGCACTGAGCAATTGGGGTACCGAAACCGGTGCCGGCGAAGTCGCTGTGTGCTCGACCGGCCTGATCGGCGACCGGCTACCCATGGACAAGGTCCTGGCCGGTGTGCAGGAGATCGTCCACGAACTCGCCGGCGGCATCTCCGGCGGCACCGACGCCGCCTACGCCATCATGACCACCGATACCGTGCCCAAGCAGACCGCACTGCACCACGACGACAAATGGAACGTCGGCGGCATGGCCAAGGGCGCCGGCATGCTGGCCCCGGCACTCGCCACGATGCTGTGCGTCGTCACCACCGATGTCGTCGCCACCGCCGACCAGCTCGACACCGCGCTGCGGCACGCGACCCGGCTCACCTTCGACCGGCTCGACATCGACGGCGCGACCTCCACCAACGACACCGTCCTGCTGCTTGCCTCCGGCGCCAGCGGCATCACACCCACCCAGGACGAGCTCGACGCCGCCGTGCTCGCCGTGTGCGACGACCTCGCAGCCCAGATGATGGCCGACGCCGAAGGCGTCACCAAGCGCGTCACCGTCACCGTGCGCGGCGCCGCAAGCGAATCCGACGCGCTCATCGGTGCACGCACCGTCGCCCGCGACAGCCTCGTCAAAACCGCGCTGTTCGGATCCGACCCCAACTGGGGCCGGGTCCTCGCCGCGATCGGCATCGCTCCCATCGAACTCGACCCCGACAAGATCTCCGTGCGGTTCAACGGCAGCCCGGTATGCGTCGACGGCGTCGGCGCACCCGGCGCCCGCGAGGTGGACCTGTCCGGCATCGACATCGACCTCGACATCGACCTGGGCATCGGCGACGCAGAAGTGTCCATCCGCACCACCGACCTGTCGCACGCCTACGTCGAAGAGAACTCGGCGTACTCGTCGTGAGCGGAGCATCCATGAACACCGACCTCATCGCCGACATCACCGCTCACCAGAAAGCGCACGTCCTCGCCGAGGCACTGCCGTGGCTGCAGAAGTTCCGCGACAAGATCGTCGTCGTCAAGTACGGCGGCAACGCCATGGTCGACGACGGGCTCAAGACCGCGTTCGCCGCCGACATGGCGTTTCTGCGTACCGTCGGCATCCACCCCGTGGTCGTACACGGCGGTGGGCCGCAGATCACCGCGATGCTGAAGCGCCTCGGCATGGAAGGCGAATTCCGCGGCGGCTTCCGGGTGACCACCCCCGAGGTGATGGACGTCGTCCGAATGGTGCTGTTCGGGCAGGTCGGCCGCGAACTCGTCGGTCTCGTCAACAGCCATGGCCCGTACGCCGTGGGCATCTCCGGTGAGGACGCCCGACTGTTCACCGCCACCCGGCGCACCGTCGTCGTCGACGGCGCCGCCACCGACATCGGACTCGTCGGCGACGTCACCACCGTCGAGCCCGCCGCGGTCCTCGATCTCATCGCCGCCGGGCGCATCCCCGTGGTCTCCACCATCGCGCCCGACGTCGACGGCGTGGTGCACAACATCAACGCCGACACCGCCGCTGCCGCTCTCGCCGAAGCGCTCGGCGCCGAGAAACTCGTCGTCCTCACCGACGTCGAGGGTCTCTACACCAACTGGCCGGACCGCGGCTCGCTCACCTCGCGCATCGACACGGACAGCCTCGCCCGGCTCCTGCCGAGCCTCGACTCCGGGATGGTCCCGAAGATGGAAGCGTGCCTGCGCGCCGTGCAGGGCGGTGTCCCCTCCGCCCACGTCATCGACGGTCGGCAACCGCACTCGGTGCTGCTCGAACTGTTCACCGAGGAAGGCATCGGCACCATGGTGGTTCCGGGCCCGGATCAGAAAGGCCTCTCATGACCGGCACGTCCGACCTCCAGCAGCGCTGGGCCGGATCCCTGATGCACAATTACGGCGTCCCCAAGGTCGCGCTCGTCGCGGGTGACGGTGCCGTGCTCACCGACGCCGACGGCAAGCAGTATCTCGACCTGCTCGGTGGCATCGCCGTCAACAGCCTGGGGCACCGCCACCCCGCGATCATCGAGGCCGTCACCGCGCAGCTGAACCAGCTCGGCCACGTCTCGAACCTCTATGCCTCACCGCCGGTGCTCGAGCTCGCCGAGCGTCTGCTCGGGCACTTCGGCCACGAGGGCCGCGCGTTCTTCTGCAACTCCGGTACCGAAGCGAACGAGGCCGCCTTCAAGATGGCGCGCCTGACCGGACGACCGAAGATCATCGCCGCGGAAAAGGCGTTCCACGGCCGCACGATGGGCGCACTCGCGCTGACCGGGCAGCCCGACAAGCGTGCACCGTTCGAGCCCATGCCCGCCGGCGTCGAATTCGTCCCCTACGGCGACAGCTCGGCACTCGACGCCGCCGTCGACGAGGACACCGCCGCGGTGTTCCTCGAACCGATCATGGGCGAGTCCGGAGTAGTCGTCCCCCCGGCGGGCTACCTCGCCGACGCCCGGCGCATCACCAGCGAACGCGGTGCCCTGCTCGTCCTCGACGAGGTGCAGACCGGCATCGCCCGCACCGGCACGTTCTTCGCGCACCAGGCCGCCGGGATCGTCCCCGACGTGATGACCCTCGCCAAGGGTCTCGGCGGGGGTCTGCCGATCGGCGCGGTCCTCGCGACGGGCCCGGCCGCCGAGCTGTTCCAGCCCGGTAAACACGGCACCACCTTCGGTGGCAACCCGGTATGCGCTGCCGCCGCCCTCGCGGTGCTGCGCACCATCGACGAGCAGGGCCTGCTCGACCACGTCGACGTCGTCGGCAAGACACTTGTCGCCGGTATCGAGGAACTCGGTCACCCACTGGTCTCCCACGTCCGCGGCTCCGGGCTGCTCCTCGGCATCGTCCTCACCGACACGAAGGCACCCGCCGTGGAAACCGCCGCACGCGAAGCCGGGTTCCTCGTCAACGCCGCCGCACCCGACGTCATCCGGCTCGCACCACCGCTGATCCTCACCGAGGAACAGGCCGGCGGCTTCGTCACCGCCCTGCCCGGCATCCTCGACACCGCCAACCAGGAAGGACAGTAGAGGCATGGTTCGCCATCTCCTGCGGGACGACGACCTCACCCCGGCAGAACAGACCGAGGTCCTCGAGCTCGCCGCGGAGCTGAAGAAGGCCCCGCTGTCCCGGCGCCCACTCGAGGGACCGTTCAGCGTCGCCGTGCTGTTCGACAAGACCTCCACCCGCACCCGCTTCTCGTTCGACGCGGGCATCGCCCAGCTCGGTGGTCACGCGATCGTCGTGGACACCGGCGTCACCCAGCTCGGTAAGGGCGAGACGCTCGAGGACACCGCCCGCATGTTCTCCCGGTTCACCGAGGCGGTGGTGTGGCGCACCTACGGGCAGGACCGCATCGAGACGCTCGCGGCACACTCGACGGTGCCCGTCGTCAACGCCCTCACCGACACATTCCATCCGTGCCAGGTGCTCGCCGACCTGCAGACCATCCGCGAATACAAGGGCCGCACCGCGGGCCTGAAGATGACCTACTTCGGGGACGGCGCCAACAACATGGCGCACTCGCTGATGCTCGGCGGCGTCACGGCGGGCCTGCACGTCACGATCGCCTCGCCGGCCGGGTTCGTCCCCGACCCCGAAATCGTGGCGGACACGCGGAAGCGAGCGCAGGAGACCGGCGGCAGCGTCACCGTGACCGACGATGCCCTCGCCGCCGCCGCGGACGCCGACGTACTGGTCACCGACACCTGGGTGTCGATGGGGCAGGAAGACGACGGGCTCGACCGGGAAGCGGCTTTTCGGCCGTTCCAGGTGAACGACGAACTCCTCGCGCTGTCGAAGCCGGACTCGATCGTGCTGCACTGCCTGCCCGCCTACCGAGGCCGGGAAATCACTGCCGACGTCATCGACGGGCCGCGCTCGGTGGTGTGGGACGAGGCGGAGAACCGTCTCCACGCACAGAAAGCGCTGCTCGTGTGGCTGCTCGAGCAGCGCAGGGGCTGACCATGAGCACCGCGGCGGACCGCTCCGCAGCCGCCGCCGCGCCCACCCGCGCGGCGCGGCAGGCTCGGATCACCGCGCTCGTGGCGACGCATCCGGTGCGCAGCCACACCGAACTCGCCGCGCTGCTCGCCGCCGAGGGCATCGAGGTGTCCACCGCGACGCTGTCCCGCGACCTGGAAGAACTCGGCGCGGTCAAACTGCGCGGCGCCGACGGGGGAGCGGGCATGTACGTGGTGCCGGAGGACGGCAGCCCCGTGCGTGGCATCACCGGCGGCACGGACCGGCTGGCCCGGCTCCTCGGCGAATTGCTGGTCTCGACCGACTCGAGCGGCAACATCGCGGTGCTGCGCACCCCTCCGGGGGCAGCGCACTATCTGGCCAGTGCACTCGATCGGGCATCATTACCTGAGGTGGTCGGCACGATCGCCGGGGACGACACCATCGCGGTCATCGCCCGGGAGCCGATGACCGGGGCCGACCTGGCCGCCAGAATCGAATCACTGGCCTGACCTACCACTCATATACGCAAGTCGAAATACGAAGGAGCACAACAACAATGGCCGATCGCGTCGTACTCGCCTACTCGGGCGGGCTGGACACCTCCGTCGCCATCAGCTGGATCGGCAAGGAGACCGGCAAGGAGGTCGTCGCCGTCGCCATCGACCTGGGTCAGGGCGGCGAGGACATGGAGGTTGTGCGCCAGCGCGCCCTCGACTGCGGTGCCGTCGAATCCGTCGTCATCGACGCCAAGGACGAGTTCGCCAACGAATACTGCCTGCCGACCATCCAGGCAAACGCGCTCTACATGGACCGCTACCCGCTCGTCTCGGCAATCAGCCGCCCGCTGATCGTCAAGCACATCGTGCAGGCGGCCCGTGAACACGGCGGCACCATCGTCTCCCACGGTTGCACCGGCAAGGGCAACGACCAGGTTCGCTTCGAGGTCGGCTTCGGCGCCCTCGCCCCCGACCTGAAGGTCATCGCCCCCGTCCGCGACTACGCCTGGACCCGTGAGAAGGCCATCGCCTTCGCCGGCGAGAACGACCTGCCGATCAACGTCTCCAAGAAGTCGCCCTTCTCGATCGACCAGAACGTGTGGGGCCGCGCCGTCGAAACCGGCTTCCTCGAGGACCTGTGGAACGCCCCCACCAAGGACGTCTACGACTACACCGAAGACCCCACTCTCAACTGGCAGGCTCCCGACGAGGTCATCGTCAGCTTCGAAGCCGGCCGCCCGGTCGCCATCGACGGCAAGCACGTCACCGTCCTCGAAGCCATCCAGCAGCTCAACAAGCGTGCCGGCGCCCAGGGTGTGGGCCGCCTCGACATGGTCGAGGACCGTCTCGTCGGCATCAAGAGCCGCGAGATCTACGAGGCGCCCGGCGCGATCGCACTGATCAACGCCCACCAGGAACTCGAACACGTCACCCTCGAGCGCGAACTCGGCCGCTACAAGCGTCGCGTCGAAGAGCGCTGGAGCGAGCTGGTCTACGACGGCCTGTGGTTCTCGCCGCTGAAGTACGCGCTCGACGCCTTCGTCCAGAAGACCCAGGAACGCGTCACCGGCGACATCCGGATGGTCATGCACGGCGGACACATCAACGTCAACGGCCGTCGCAGCCCCGAGTCGCTCTACGACTTCAACCTCGCCACCTACGACGAGGGCGACAGCTTCGACCAGTCCAACGCCAAGGGATTCGTGCAGATCCACGGCCTGTCCTCGAAGGTCGCCGCCAAGCGCGATCTGGGCCTGTAACGATGACCGTTCCCGATGCCGCAGGCGGTCAGGGCCACGGCACCAACGAAGGTGCCCTGTGGGGCGGCCGGTTCGAATCCGGACCGGCCGCCGCCATGGCGGCCCTGAGCAAGTCCACCCACTTCGACTGGGTGCTCGCCCCCTACGACGTGCGTGCGTCCCGCGCGCACGCCAAGGTCCTGCACCGCGCCGGCCTTCTCGGCGACGCCGACCTCGTCACCATGCTCGACGGTCTCGACCGGCTCGCCACCGACGTCGCCTCCGGGGAATTCGTCCCCGCAGAATCCGACGAGGACGTCCACGGCGCCCTCGAACGCGGCCTCATCGACCGGGTCGGGACCGAAGTCGGAGGCCGGCTGCGCGCGGGACGGTCCCGCAACGATCAGGTGGCCACCCTGTTCCGTATGTGGTTGCGCGAGGCCGCGAGGCGCATCGCCGACGGCGTCCTCGATGTCGTCGACGCCATCGCCGGCCAGGCGGCCGCACACCCGGACGCCGTGATGCCGGGTAAGACGCACCTGCAGGCGGCGCAGCCCGTGCTGCTCGCGCATCACCTGCTCGCGCACGCACACCCCCTGCTGCGCGACGTCGACCGGCTGCGCGACTTCGACAAGCGCGCCGCCGTGTCCCCGTACGGGTCCGGCGCCCTCGCCGGATCATCGCTCGGACTCGACCCCGAAGCGATCGCGGCCGACCTCGGTTTCGACTCCGCGGCGGACAACTCGATCGACGCCACCAGCTCACGCGACTTCGCCGCCGAAGCCGCGTTCGTGTTCGCGCAGATCGCCGTCGACCTGTCCCGGATGGCGGAGGAGGTGATTCTGTGGAGCACGCCCGAGTTCGGGTACGTCACCCTCGCCGACGCGTGGTCCACCGGGTCGTCGATCATGCCGCAGAAGAAGAACCCGGACGTCTCCGAACTCACCCGAGGCAAGGCGGGCCGCCTCATCGGAAACCTCACGGGACTGCTCGCCACACTCAAGGCGCAGCCGCTCGCGTACAACCGGGACCTGCAGGAAGACAAGGAACCGGTGTTCGACTCGGTCGCGCAGCTCGACCTGCTGCTGCCCGCGATCACCGGCCTGGTGTCGACCCTGACGTTCCACACCGACCGGATGGCCGAACTGGCGCCCGCCGGTTTCACACTCGCCACCGACATCGCCGAGTGGATGGTGCGTCAGGGCGTGCCCTTCCGGGTCGCCCACGAGGCGGCCGGCGCCTGTGTCCGGATCGCGGAAGCGCGCGGTGTCGGACTCGAGGAGCTCACCGACGACGAACTGGCCGGGGTCGATACCGCGCTCACGCCGCAGGTGCGCGACGTGCTCACCGTCGAAGGGTCGATTGCCTCACGTAACGCCCGAGGCGGAACGGCCGGTGACCGGGTCGCCGAGCAACTCACCAGGGTGCGGGCGTCGGCGCAACAACTGCGTGACCGGGTACGTCGCTGACGGTTCGCACAACGCGCTCACGGAACCGGGCGGTGCGAACGAGACGATGTGGCAGGCTGGCTTCTGCACATGCTTATGCAATCGGATCAGGCACGACGTGGGGGAGGGAAGCGGTACGTGGGACTGGACAGTGAATCGGTCGTCGGTCCGTTGCGTCGCATCGTCGCAACCGCGCAGAACGGTCTCGAGGTCATCCGGTTCGGCGGCCTGGATGCGGGGCCGTCGGCCGCCCCGTACCAGGTCGTCGAGCGCACCGCGATGTACCGGCTCCGGCGCTATTTCCCCGACTCGGAAACCGCGACGTCCGGAATTCCGGTAGTGCTGGTGCCGCCGATGATGGTCTCCGCCGACGTGTACGACGTGACCCGAGACAAGGGCGCAGCGGGCGTGCTGCACGCGGCGGGGCTGGATCCGTGGGTGGCCGACTTCGGTTCCCCCGACAAGGAGGAAGGCGGCTGGAACCGCACCCTCACCGACCACATCCTCGCCCTGGACGAGATCGTGGATCACGTCCGTGACTACACCGGCCACGACATCCACCTCGCGGGCTATTCGCAGGGCGGCATGTTCTGCTACCAGGTCGCCGCGTACCGCCGCAGCCGCGGGATCGCCAGTCTCATCACCTTCGGGAGCCCCGTCGACACGCTCGCGGCGTTGCCGTTCGGAATCCCCGAGGTGGTGGCCACCAGATCGGCCGACTTCCTGGCCGACCATGTGTTCAACCGGCTCGCGATCTCCGGATGGATGGCACGCACCGGTTTCCAGCTACTCGATCCTGTCAAGACGCTCCGGTCGCGCCTCGACTTCCTGCTCCAACTCCACGACCGTGAGGCGCTCCTGCCGCGCGAACCGCAGCGGCGTTTTCTCGACACCGAGGGCTGGGTCGGCTGGTCCGGACCGGCGGTGGCCGAACTGCTCCGGCAGTTCATCGCACACAATCGGATGGTGTCCGGTGGTTTCGTCATCAACGACCGCGCCGTGACCCTCGCCGAAATCACATGCCCTGTCCTCGCATTCGTCGGTGAGGTCGACGACATCGGGCAGCCCCTCGCGGTGCGAGGCATCCGGAGGGCGGCCCCTCGCGCCGAGGTCTTCGAATATTCCCTTCGCGCAGGGCATTTCGGCCTCGTTGTCGGTACCGTCGCCGGACAGCAGACGTGGCCCGCCGTCAGCGAATGGGTGCATTGGCAGGAAGGGGTGGGCGCACGCCCCGGCGGTATCGTGCCGATGGCGGCACCGGACCCCCACTCCGAAGGGGAAACCGGCGTGTCGCTCGGCAACCGATTCGCCCATACCGTCACGACGATCGCCGACGTCGGCGCCGACGTCGGCAAAGGCTTCGCCGAGATTGCCGCAGGCACGGTTCGCGGAGCCCGGGAACTCACCGGGGAAGCAGCCCGGACCCTTCCCCGACTCGCGCGGCTCGGCCAGATCCAGCCGCGCACCCGCATCTCCGTCGGCAGTCTTCTCGCCGAACAGGGCCGACGAGCGCCGCAGCGCGAGTGCTTCATCTTCGACGACCGCGTGTACACCTACGAGGCCGTCAATCGCCGGATCGACAACGTCGTACGCGGCCTCGTACACAGCGGTGTGCGGCCGGCCATGCACGTCGGTGTGCTGATGGAAACCCGCCCGCCCAGCGCCATGGCCGCGGCCACCGCGGTCTCCCGGATCGGGGGCGTCTCGGTACTTCTGGCACCCGGAGCCGACGTGGCCGAATCCATCCGCCTCGGAAACGTGGAGAAGATCGTCACCGACCCCGAGAACCTCGCTCGCGCGACGGCCACCGGACTGCCCGTGCTCGTGCTCGGTGGCGGCGATGTCCGCGAACTCGGAATCCAGCCGGGGACAGACGTCGTCGACCTCGAAAGGCTCGATATCACCGACGTCCAGCTCCCCGGCTGGTACGTCCCCGACCCGGGTCTTGCCCGCGAGCTCGCCTTCGTGCTGTTCACCGGGAGCGGCGACACCCTCCAGATGAAGCGGATCACGAACTACCGCTGGGCGTTGTCGGCCTTCGGAACCGCGTCCGCGGCCTCGCTCGGCCGCGGCGACACCGTGTATTGCCTGGCACCGCTGCACCACTCGTCGGGATTGCTCGTCAGTTTCGGCGGAGCCCTCGCGGGCGGTGCCCGCATCGCGCTCTCTCGCGGTCTCGATCCGGCCCGCTTCAGCGACGAAATCCACCGCTACGGGGTCACCGTCGTCACCTACACGTGGTCGATGATGCGCGAGATTCTCGACAGTCCGTCTCTCCACATCGACGATATCCACCCCGTCCGGCTGTTCATCGGGTCCGGTATGACCGCCCGCCTGTGGCGCCGGACGCTGGAACAGTTCGCGCCCGCACGAATCCTCGAGTTCTATGCGTCCACAGAAGGCGACATCGTCCTGGCGAATGTCTCCGGCGCGAAGATCGGATCCAAAGGGCGTCCGCTGCCCGGGAGCGCCGAAGTCCGTCTGGCGGCCTACGATCCCGTCGCCGGACGGCTGATCGAGGACGACCGCGGTTTCGTGCGCGAATGCGGCGACAACGAGATGGGTGTGTTGCTGGGACGCCCGGGAGCCGCCACCGAGACGTTCACCGGTGTCATGCGGGGAGTGTTCGAACCCGGTGACGTGTGGATCCCCACCGAGAATCTGTTCCGACGCGACGCGGACGGCGACTACTGGCTGCTCGACAACAAGCGCACGGTCATCGTCACACCCCACGGACCGGTCTATGCGCAACCGGTCATCGACGTGCTGGGCATGATCCCGCGCATCGACCTTGCAGTGGCCTACGGAATCACCGTGGGCGAGACCGAACTCGCCGTCGCCGCGTGCACACTCCGCGAGAACAAGGCGCCCACCGCCGCCGAGATCACCGCCGCGCTCGACGAACTCCCGGTCGACGAACGACCCGATCTGGTGCACATCGTGCCGTCGATACCGCTCGGGCCGTCCTACCGCCCGGCCGTGGATGCGCTGCGTGCCCGGGGCCTGCCCAACCCGACGGTTCGGTCCTGGTACGCGGACCACGCCACCGGTACCTACAGGCGCTTCACCAAGGCGGTCGCCGCCCGGCTCGCAGCGGGCACGCTCGGACCCGAACCGGCCGCGCGGTAGCCTGATCCGGTTCCGGTTTGCATCACGTCGAGAGGACACCCGTGGCCGTCGATCCCACGCTTCTGAGCATTCTGGCCTGTCCGCAGGACAAGGGGCCGCTGCTTCTCGTCGACGATGCCGTGCTCTACAACCCTCGCCTGCGGCGTGCATACCCCATCGAGAACGGAATCCCGGTGCTCCTCGTCGACGAGGCGCGCGACGTCACCGATGCCGAACACGACGACTTCGTCGCGCGCGGTGTCGCGGGATGGGCCGAGGACTGACCGAAAGCGGCATGCTGTGACGTCCCGACGGCTGGAGGCTCTCGATCCGGAGGCCGCCGCCCGAGCGCTGCTCGGTGCGCGAATCCAGGTCGGCGAGGTCGTGCTGCGGCTCACGGAAGTAGAGGCCTACGGTGGCCCCGAGGACGGTCCGTGGCCGGACCCGGCAGCGCACTCCTACCGGGGGCGATCCTCCCGCAATGCGGTGATGTACGGGCCGGCAGGCCGTCTGTACGTGTATCGCAGTTACGGGCTGCACCACTGCGCCAACATCTCGATCGGGCCGGACGGTACTGCGGGCGCGGTCCTGTTGCGAGGTGGCGAGCTGATTGCGGGCGAACAACAGGCCAGGTCGCGACGGACGCCCGGCACTCCCACGGCCAATCTTGCTCGTGGACCCGGAAACCTCGCGGCTGCACTGGGTTTGACGCTCGACGACAACGGAATAGACGTGTTCGCAAAAGACACGAAGCTTCGGGTGACGCTCCCTCATCCGCGTGAGGAATCCGAGGTCGTGGTCGGGCCACGTGTCGGAATCAGCGTGGCCGCCGACCGGCCGTGGCGCCTGTGGATTCCGGGTGGAACCGGGGTATCGGCGTATCGACGGAGCCCGCGCGCGCCGGTGGCACCCACCAGAATGGGATGATCGACCGGTGACTGAGCAAATTCTCGACGAACTGACCTGGCGCGGGCTCATCGCCCAATCGACCGACCTCGACGCACTCCGCCGCGATCTCGACGCGGGCCCGGTCACGCTCTATGCCGGCTTCGATCCGACCGGACCGAGCCTGCATGCCGGTCACCTCGTGCCGTTGCTCGCACTCAAGCGTTTCCAGCGTGCCGGCCACCGGCCCATCGTTCTTGCCGGCGGCGCGACCGGCATGATCGGCGATCCGCGGGATGTGGGGGAGCGCACGATGAACTCGGCGGACACGGTCGCCGAGTGGGCCGAACGCATCCGCGGACAACTGGAGCGATTCGTTGATTTCGACGACTCGGCGACGGGAGCCGTGGTCGAGAACAATCTCAACTGGACGGGCAACCTGACAGCGATCGATTTTCTCAGGGATGTGGGCAAGCACTTCTCGGTGAACGTCATGCTCGCCCGCGACACCGTCAAACGACGGCTCGAGGGCGACGGTATCTCGTATACCGAATTCAGTTACATGCTTCTTCAGGCGAACGACTACGTCGAACTGCGCCGCAAGTACGGATGTGCGCTACAGGTCGGCGGTTCCGACCAGTGGGGAAACATCATCGCGGGCGTCGAGCTGAATCGGCGCACAGACGGAGCCGCTGTCCACGCACTGACCGTTCCTCTCGTCACCTCGGCGGACGGTAAGAAGTTCGGTAAGTCCACCGGTGGGGGCAGCCTGTGGCTCGACCCGGAGATGACGAGCCCGTACGCCTGGTACCAGTACTTCGTCAACGCCGCCGACGCCGACGTGGTCAAGTACCTGCGTTGGTTCACATTTCTCGACCGGGACGAACTCGCGGAACTCGAGACCGCGACGACGGAACGCCCCCACGCCCGCGAAGCGCAGAAGCGGCTCGCGGCGGAGATGACCACGTTGGTCCACGGTGAGAACAACACCCGTGCGGTCGAGCTCGCCAGCCGTGCCCTGTTCGGCCGCGGGGAGCTCGCCGACCTCGACGAGGCGACGCTCGGTGCTGCGCTGGCCGAAGCCTCGATCACCGAGCTGCGAAGCGGAGAGCCCGACACGATCGTCGACCTGCTCGTCGCAACCGGCCTGTGTGAGAGCAAGGGCGCGGCAAAACGCACCGTGAAAGAAGGAGGCGCGTCCGTGAACAACGGTCGGATCTCCACCGAGGACTGGACACCGCAGGACTCCGATCTGCTGCACGGCCAATGGCTCGTCGTCCGCCGCGGTAAGCGGAACTTTGCCGGCGTCCGAGTGCGACGCGGGTAGTCGTGTCAGCCGCTACAGGCCGTTGACCTGGGGATTTGACGGCCTGTTAGCGGTGGCGTAACTTAGGTGTCGTTCGAGCGACAGGGACGCCAACCCGGACCGCGAGGTGCGGGAATCAATGGTGCTCCGACATCCTTGAACAGCTGGAGCAGACATCGAGTCGGTGGATTTCGTACCGACAACATGGATGTGATAGCTTAGAACGGTTGCCCCGGAGGCGGTCGAACTTAGTTCGGCAGACCCGGTGTGTGCGTGTTCTTTGAGAACTCAACAGTGTGCCGATGAATGTCAGTGCCAAATTTTTTTGGTGCGACCGTCGATTTTTTCGATGGTTGTGTGCTGGTCATCGCCTTCTTCCGTCGGTGGTGGCCAGTGTTTTTTTGCTAGTTTGAGTTTTTTTGCTAGTGATTCGGCTCTTTTGTCTATGA
>NZ_JAUZMZ010000360.1:0-1430 GCF_036327435.1 Rhodococcus chondri
GGTCAAGTCCCTGGACGTGGTGTACGGACCGTTGCGTGATTCCTCGTCGGTGAGTCAGGCAGTCAAGGCCGGTGCCACCTCCTCGGTGTCGTTGCTGGCGGCGTTGGCGCACTTGTCGGTACGCGAGCGAGCGAGCACGTCGAGTCCGAGATAACGGCGCCCCTCGATCCATTCGTCGTGCTGTTCGGCCAGGACCGCGCCGACGAGCCGGATCAGGGCGGTACGATCTGGAAAGATTCCGACCACATCGGTTCTGCGCCGGATTTCTCGGTTGAGGCGCTCCTGGGGATTATTGCTCCAGATCTGTCTCCAGATCTGCTTGGGAAACGCGGTGAACGCCAACAGGTCCGGGCGTGCCCTGTCGAGGTGGTCGGCGACCTTCGGCAGCTTGACCTCGAGCGCATCGATGACCCGATCGTATTGGGCGTGCACCGAATCGGCGTCGGGTTGGTCGTAGACCGAATGCAGCAGGGTTTTCACCCACGGCCACGACGCTTTCGGGGTCACCGCCATGAGGTTTGTCGAATAGTGCGTCCTGCATCTCTGCCAGGAGGCGCCCGGCAGGGTCGCGCCGATCGCCGCGACCAGGCCGGTATGCGCATCGGAGGTCACCAGCTGCACCCCGGTCAGTCCGCGGGCCACCAGTCCGCGGAAGAAGCTCAGCCAGCCGGCGCCGTCCTCGGCTGAGGTGACGTCCACGCCCAGGATTTCGCGGTAGCCGTCGGCGTTGACTCCGACCGCGACCAGGGTGTGGACGTTGACCACGCGGCCGTTCTCGCGGACCTTGAGCACGAGCGCGTCGGCGGCGACGAACGTGTACGGGCCTTGGTCCAAGGGTCGGTTCCGGAAGGCGTCGACCTGTTCGTCGAGGTCCTTCGCCATCACCGACACCTGCGACTTCGACAACGAAGAGATCCCCAGCGTATCGACAAGCTTCTCCATCCGTCGGGTCGAGACCCCAAGCAGGTAACAGGTAGCAACCACCGAGGTCAGAGCCCGTTCGGCGCGTTTGCGGCGTTGCAGCAACCAGTCCGGGAAATAGGAGCCTTGCCGCAGCTTGGGGATGGCCACGTCGAGGGTGCCGATGCGGGTGTCGAAGTCCCGGTGCCGGTAGCCGTTGCGATTGTTGACTCGCTCGCCGGAGCGCTGGCCGTAGCCGGCACCGCACAGCGCGTCGGCTTCGGCACTCATCAGGGCATGGATGAATGTCGAGAGCAGTTCGCGCAGCAGGTCGGGGCTGGCGCCGGTGAGTCGGTCTTCGAGGAGCTGGTGCAGGTCGATATCGTGGGCAGTGGTCATCGCGTGCTCTTTCGTCGAGTCGAGTTGGTAGCTCTCTCGAAGAATCACGCGGTGACCGTCTTTCGTCCGGTTACGACACGCCGGTCAGCTCATTGAGCTCCGGCTTCTACACCACTCTGATGGACGCAACC
>NZ_JAUZMZ010000361.1:0-1393 GCF_036327435.1 Rhodococcus chondri
GGCTCTCTTGTCATGAATGTGGATGGGTGCCCATGTGGTACGGGAGGTCAAGGGTGACGGGTCCGCAGGTGAGCATGACCATCGCGAGTGCGTTCTCGGCGCTGTGGAATCCGTAGGCCCGGCGGATGATCAACCGGACCTTGTTGTTGAGCCCTTCGTGGCGGCCGTTGGCAAGTCCGCGGGTGACAGCCGCGAGGATACCGTCACGGTGCTCCCGTATCGTCCTGCCGACCTTGACGAACTGCGGGATGCGGCAGCGCTGTGCCCACGAACACCATCGTCCGAGCATGGTGTGCACCTGATCGGCGTCGAGGTCACCGGCGAACACCGCCCGCAACGCCTCCTTCAACTCGTAGGCACGCACCAGAGCACCACCGTGGCGTTTGAGTGCATCGAGGGTGGATTCCTGTTTGACGGTGAGATTTTCGGGATTCTTGAGCAGCGCCCATCGGGCGCCCTTGTAGGTTTTCGCGATCTGCTTGTCCGACAGGGTGCGCGCGAGTTGCCACTGTCGACGGCGCACGTCGTCGAGCGCGGCGGTGGCGAGTTTGACCACATGGAACGGATCGAAGCAGATCGTTGCCTGCGGGGCGTGGGCGCGCACCGACTTCCGATACGCCGGCCCCAGGTCCATCGACACCGCCGCGACCTGCTCGGCCGCGCCGTCGGGCAGCGTGTCGGTGAAGAATTCGTCGAGGGCAGCGGCGGACTTGCCTTCGGTGCCCCACACGATCGTGCCGGTGTCGTGGTCGGAGATCAGGGTCAGGTACTTGTGGTGGCGACGCCAGGATATTTCGTCGACGCCGATGTCGACCAGATTCGTGAACCGGTCCGGAGAGAGTTTCTCGGCGGCGACCCGGGTGCACATCGCGCCCACGGTGCGCCAGGTGATGCGGCAGAACACCGACACGGTGGACTTGTCGGTCTTGGTGGCCAGCCATACCACCAGGTCCTCGAAGTCTCGGGTGAACCCCGAGCCGGGGCGGGCGAAGTCGACCGCCTCCGCCAACACCCCGTGTTCCGGGCAACGCAGTCGCCGGCGCCGCAGGGTGAGCACGCAGACGCGTCCGCCCAGGTCCAGGTGCCGCCACGACGAATCTACATCGCGGGTGTCGTAGCGGTGACGGGTCGAATAGTCGCAGTGCGGGCACCGCATCCGGTGGCGCTGCGGACGCACCGCCACCCGTACCCGGTCATCGACGATCTCGACGTCGCGGATGGTGGCCTTCGGCAGGGGCAGCAGTCGATTGAGTAGGGTGGTGGCGCGCACGGGTCGGCTCCAGTGGGTGGACGGTGTAGGAGCTTTCGACCCTACGAGCGGCCCGTGCGCCCACCCTTACCGACACGCGGGCATACCACACGTCTGGTCATCCACATTCAGAGCAGTAGAGCC
>NZ_JAUZMZ010000362.1:0-1392 GCF_036327435.1 Rhodococcus chondri
GTGGTCGANGGANCCACGCTCGCGGGTCGCGCCGCTGCCCGATCTCACGCCCGGCACCGCCGATCCGGTGCTCGTGCGCAGCGTGCACCGCGACCAGGAGAGCAATGCCGACCGGTGCGAGGAACCACAGGGGCCGGGGCGGGAAACTCGCGAACAGCAGCACACCTGCCGTGACCGCGGCCCCCGACCGCACCGCGAGCCGGGCGGTGCCGCGCAGGTGCGGGCTGCTCACCGCGTGAACACGATCCGGTCGCGGTGCACGCTGCGCACGAGCACCGGATCGGCGGTGCCGGGCGTGAGATCGGGCAGCGGCGCGACCCGCGAGCGTGGGTCCGTCGACCACCGCTGCACCCCGTCGGACGGGGCGCTGATCACCAGCTCCTGCACCTCCCACAGCGCGTACGACGCGGGCGCACCGGGGTCGAGGGTGCCGGCCATCCCGTCGCGCACGCCCCCGGCCCGCCAGGCGCCGCGGGTGGCGGCGGCGAACGCGGCGCGCGGGGAGATGCCGCTGCCCGCGGTGCGGTGATGCACCGCGGCGCGCAACATCGGCCACGGCGCGGGCGCGGTGACCGGCGCGTCGGACCCGAACGCGAGCGACATGCCGGTGGCGGCGATCGCCGCGAACGCGTTGAGCGCGCCGGCCCGGGTCTCGCCGAGCCGCTGCGCGTACATTCCGTCGGGTCCGCCCCACAGCGCGTCGAAGCCCGGCTGCATGCTCGGGATCACCCCGTAGCGGGCCAAGCGCTGCGCCTGGGCGGCGGTGAGGCTTTCGGCGTGTTCGAGCCGGTGGCCGCACGCCGCGACCGCGGGCCCGCCGAGTTCGGCGGCGACGGCGTCGAACGCGGCGACCGCGGCGGCGACGGCGGCGTCGCCGATGACGTGGAATCCGGCCTGGATCCGCGCGGCGGTGCAGGCCCGCACGTGCGCGGTGAGCCGCGCGATGCTCCGGTAGGTGGTGCCGCAGCAGCCGGGCCGGTCGCGGTAGGGCTCGGTCAGCGCCGCGGTGTGCGAGCCGAACGAGCCGTCGACGAACAGGTCTCCGCCGAGCGCGTGGGCGCCGGTGGCCTCCCGCAGTGCCGTGGCGGCGGCGGCGTCGGCGACCGGTTGCCCCCAGTAGCCGCGCACCTCGACGGGATGGTCGGTGCCGAGCAGTTCGGTGAAGTCGTCTCGACCGGCGATGTCCGGGCCGCCGCATTCGTGGACGGCGACCACTCCGTGCGCGGCGAAGTCGTCGAGCGCGGCGGCGCGGACCCGGGCGCGGTGCGCGACGGTCAGTCCGGCGCGGGCGGCGGCCCGCACCGCGTGGTGGGCGGCCGTGGTGAGCGGTTGCTGCGGGTGGTGGCCGTCGACGTCGCGCAGGTCGCCCGCGGCGGTGCGCAGCGCGGTCGA
>NZ_JAUZMZ010000363.1:0-1374 GCF_036327435.1 Rhodococcus chondri
GCTGCACACCGACCCGCCCGGCGGTGGGCTCGAGTCGGTCGGCGGCCGCGTCGCGTTCGGTGTCGGCGAGCGCGAAGAAGTCGTCGGTGTCGGCGGCGCTGGTCACCGGTACCCGGTGGATGACGGTGGCGGCGTCGACGGCGCCGGGCGGGTCGGTGTGCAGCCGGTACCCGGCCGGGCCGGTCGGGTCGGGGACGAGGCGGGCGCGCAGCATGTCGTGCCGGTCGAGCAGCGCCTGCAGCAGCGCGGTGACGGTGGCGTGGTCGAGGTCGGTGGGCAGGCGCAGCAGCACCGCCTGCGAGTAGCGGTCGAGCCGGCCGCCGCGGGCCAGCGCCCAGTGCACGATCGGGGGCAGGGGCATCGCGCCGACGGCGCCGCCGGGCAGTTCGTCGAGCACGACCGGGGTGGCGGCGGTGCCGGCGACCGCGGCGAGCGCGGCCGCGGTCTTGTGTTCGAACACCTGGCGGGGGGTGAGCTCGAGGCCGAGGGCCTTGGCGCGCGAGACCAGCTGGATGGACATGATCGAGTCGCCGCCGAGCGCGAAGAACGAGTCGTCGACGCCGACCGTGTCCAGGCCCAGGACGTCGCCGAACAGCTCGACCAGCCGGGTTTCGCGGGGGTCGGCCGGTGCCCGGGCCGGTTGGGTGCGGGCCGCGAAGTCGGGTGCGGGCAGCGCCCGCCGGTCGAATTTGCCGGTGGCGGTGATCGGCAGCTCGTCGAGCACCATCAGCGTCGCGGGCACCATGTACGCGGCGAGGTCGCCGGCGGCACGCGCGAGGATGGCCGGCCCGTCGAGGACGGCGCCGGTTTCGGGCACCACGTAGCCGACGAGGCGTTCGGCGCCGGTCCGGTCGTCGTGGTGCACGAGCACCACGGCGCGGGCCACGCCGGGGCTGCGCAGCAACACCGCTTCGATCTCGCCGAGTTCGACCCGGAACCCGCGCAGCTGGACCTGGAAGTCGCTGCGCCCGAGGTATTCGACGTCGCCGCGGCGGGTGCGGCGGGCGAGGTCGCCGGTGCGGTACAGCCGCGCCCCGGGCCGGCCGTGCGGGTCGGCGACGAAGCGGGTGGCGGTCAGGGCGGGGCGGTGCAGGTAGCCGCGGGACAGTTGCGCCCCGGAGACGTACAGCTCGCCGGTGACGCCGGGCGGCACGGGGTGCAGCCGGGAGTCGAGGATGTGCAGGTCCAGGGCGGGCAGCGGCTCACCGATCAGGCTGGCCGCGGCCGTCGAGGCCAGCTCCCGGTTCAGGGTCAGGGCGGTGACGTGCACGGTGGTTTCGGTGATGCCGTACATGTTCACCAGGGTCGGGGCGGTGTCGTCGTGGCGGCGGTACCAGCGGTCGAGTTGCGCCAGGTCGAGCGCTGCGCCGCCGA
>NZ_JAUZMZ010000364.1:0-1370 GCF_036327435.1 Rhodococcus chondri
CAGGGCGCCGTAGTTGTTGATTAGCGACCCCGTGAGCTGGGGTTTTCGTTTTATTCGAGGTGCTGTCCGGGCCGGTGGAGCGGGCATGGGGACAGGGATTGATCATGGGTGTGTCTTACGCATCCAACGATCGTCCACGAGGAGTCACCCATGCCCGCCGGGACAGTGTCCCCGATCGACCCCTGTCTTGACCAGTTGACCCGATGGAGTGGGGTCGTCGCCGACGACACACAGATGCCGGATCTGCTCACCGCGCTCGAGGCGGTGCCCGATCCGCGCGCCAGGCGCGGTCGCCGCTACCGGTTACCGTCACTGATCGCGGTGGCGTTGTGCGCGGTCTCCGCCGGAGCCCGCTCGTTCTACGCCATCGCCGACTGGGCCGCCGGTGTACCACGGCAAGTTTTGCAGCGGTGCGGTATTCGATTCCGTGTTCCGAGCGAGGCTACGATCCGGCAGGTGTTCGGCCGGGTCGACGGTGACGCCCTGGATCGGGTGCTCGGCCGGCACCTGGCGGCCCGGACCGGCGCCGACACCGTACGGTTGGCCGTGGCGGTGGACGGCAAGACGATCCGCGGGGCCCGCATCGGGAAACAGGCAGCGCCGCATCTGGTCGCGGCGGTCACCCACGGCGACACCGTCGTGCTCGGGCAGTGCCGCACCGCCGACAAGTCCAACGAGATCCCCACGGTCCGAAAGTTGTTGCGTGGAATCGATATCGCCGGGGCGGTGGTCACCATTGATGCAATGCATACGCAGAAGGCGACCGCCCGGTGCCTACGCGAGCAGTGCCGGGCCGAGTACGTCATGATCGTCAAGGCGAACCAACTCGGCCTGCTCGACCGGGTCCGGCACCAGCCGTGGGAACAGGTGCCGGTGGTGTGGTCCGATCCGATCGAGCGTGGTCACGGCCGGGAGGAGTCCCGCAGCTACAAGATCGTCACTGTCTCCCGTGGCCTGCGGTTTCCCTATGCCCGACAGGCGATTCAGATCACCCGGCGGCGACGACCGATCGGCTCCGAGATCTGGAGTGTCGAGGTGGTGTATGCGATCTGCTCGCTGCCGTGCGAGCAGGCACCACCGAAGCTGCTGGCGTCCTGGATTCGTGGGCACTGGCACATCGAGAACAAGATCCACTATGTGCGGGATGTGACGTTCGACGAGGACCGATCCACCATCCGCACCGGTCACGGTCCCCAGGTGATGGCGACGATCAGAAATGTGGTGATCAGTCTTCACCGTCGGGCCGGGCAGTCGAACATCGCCCGGGCCTGCCGACGACTGGCCGCCAACCCTGACCACGCGGTCGACCTGGTCCTGAACGCATGAAACTGCAGGTCACAGCCCCGGAAGTCAACAACTACGGCACCCTG
>NZ_JAUZMZ010000365.1:0-1361 GCF_036327435.1 Rhodococcus chondri
GTGTGAGGGAAGGTGCTGTGCGACATGGTCTTTGAGTGTTGCGGGGTCGATGTCGGCGTGCGGGGCGGGGTGTGCGTAGGCGACGAGGACGGTGTCGCCGGACGGGGCGGGAAGGCCCAGGGTCACGGCGAACGCGACGGTGGGGTGCGAGCTGAGCACGGCATCGATCTCGCCGGGTTCGATGCGGAACCCGCGCACCTTGACCTGGAAGTCGGAGCGGCCCACGTACGCCAGGTGCGGGTCGCCGCCCGGGTGGGCGGTGCTCCAGCGGACCATGTCGCCGGTGCGGTACAGCCGCTCCCCCGGCTGCCCGTAGGGGTCGGCGACGACGCGGGCGGCGGTCAGGTCGGGGCGGGCGTGGTAGCCGCGGGCGAGACCGAGCCGGGCCAGATACAGTTCGCCGGCGGGGCCGACGGGGACGGGGCGCAGCGCGGCGTCGAGAACGACGGCGTGCACCCCGCGGAGCGGGCCGCCGAGGGTGAGGTCGCCGTCGGGGGTCAGGGGGTCGCTGATCGCGGCCATGATGGTGGTTTCGGTGGGGCCGTAGGCGTTGACGAGGCGCCGGCCGTGCACCCAGGTGTCCCGCAGTTCCGGGGGCCAGGCCTCGCCGCCGACGGCGAGGTCGACGAAGCGGGTCAGGTCGGCCGGGTCGAGGGAGGCGAGCGCGGCGGGGGTGATGAAGCCGTGGGTGACCGCGGTCTCGCGCAGCACCCGGCCCAGTTCGGCGCCGCCGTAGATGTGCGGGGGGACGACGACGAGGGTGGCGCCGGAACCGAAGGCCATGAGGTATTCGAAGATCGACGCGTCGAAGCTCGGCGACGAGAAGTGCATGACCCGGCCGCCGGGGCCGGGGTGGAAGCGGTCGCGTTGGTCGCGGGCGAAGTTGTCGAGGCTGCGGTGGGTGGTGAGCACCCCCTTCGGGCGGCCGGTGGAGCCGGAGGTGTAGATCAGGTACGCGGCGTGGTCGAGGCGCAGCGGCACGGTGCGGTCGCGGTCGGTGAGCGCGGTGGCGGCGGTGCCGGTGAGCGTCGCGGCCAGGTCCGGGTCGTCGAGGACGAGCCAGCGCACCGTGTCGGGCAGGTCGGTGCGGTGCGCGCCGGTGGTGACGCCGAGGGTGGCGCCGCAGTCGTCGAGCATGAACGCGATCCGGTCGGCCGGGTAGCGGGGGTCGACGGGGACGAACGCGGCGCCGGTCTTGGTGATCGCCCACATCGCGGTGACGGATTCGACGGAGCGGGAGATGCCGAGGGCGACGAAAGTCTCCGGCCCGGCGCCGGCGGCGCGCAGCACCCGGGCCAGGCGCGTGGAACGCTCGTCGAGCTCCCGGTAGGTCACGGCGGCGCCGGGCCGGAGACTTTCGT
>NZ_JAUZMZ010000366.1:0-1335 GCF_036327435.1 Rhodococcus chondri
CGTCGGTGACCGCGGCCTCGGACTGCGCGTCCAGCTCGGCGGCGGTGCCGGGGTCGTCGAGAACCAGTGCGGGAGGTGTGGTGTCGGGCAGGTCCGCGGTCTGTTCGCGGGTGGTGAGCACACACACCGGGTCGGCGTCGGTGAACATGTAGGCGAGCCGGTCGGCGGGATAGGCCACGTCGATGGGCAGGTACGCGGCGCCGGCGTCGAGCACCGCGAGCAGCGCCACGATCAGGTCGGTGGTGCGGGGCAGTGCGACCGCGACGAGGGTGTCGGGGCCGGCGCCGCGGGTGAGCAGCGCCCGGGCGAGCCGGTGCACCCGCGCCTCGAGCTGCCGGTAGGTGAGCGCCCCGTCGGGTGCGGTGACGGCGACCGCGTCGGGGGTGCGGGCGGCGGCGCGGGTGAACAGCGCGACGAGGGTGTCGCGGGCCGGGGTGTGCGGCGCCGCGGGCGGGAGCGGCGCATCGGCGTCGATGCGCAGGTCGAGGTCGCCCACCGGCCGGTGCGGGTCGGCGGTGACCGCGTCCAGCAGCCGCAGGAACCGGGCGGCGAACGCCGCGGCGGTCTCCGGGTCGAACAGGTCGGTGGCGTAGGTGAACGCGCCGGTCATGCCGCCGGTCGCGGGGTGTTCCTGCAGGCTCAGTTGCAGGTCGAACTTGGCGACCTCGAGGTCGGTGTCGAGGGCGTCGACGGTGACCTCGGGCAGGTCCAGGTGGGCGCGTTCGGTGTTCTGGAATTCGAGGACGACCTGGAACAGCGGGGAATGGTCGGTGGCGCGGGTCGGGGCGAGCGCGTCGACGAGTTTTTCGAAGGGCAGTTCGGTATGGCCGAACGCGGACAGGTCGATTTCGCGGGTGCGGTGCAGATGATCGGTGAAGGGAGTGGCGCCGTCGACGGGGGTGCGCAACACCACGGTGTTGACGAACATGCCGACCAGGTCGTCGAGGGCGCGGTGGCCGCGCCCGGCGACCGGGGTGCCGATCGCGATGTCGCCGGTGCCCGACAACCGGGCCAGCAGCACCGCGAGCGCGGCATGCACGGTCATGAACACCGTCGCGTCGTGCGCGGCGGCGAGCGCGGTGATGCGGCGGTGCAGGTCCGCGTCGACGGTGAAGCGGGTCAGGGCGCCGCGGAACGACTGGTGGGGCGGGCGGGGCCGGTCGGTGGGGAGCGGCAGCACCTCGGGCAGGTCGGCGAGGGTGGCGCGCCAGTGGGCGAGCTGCCGGGCGGCGAGCGAGTCGGGGTCGGCGGGGTCGCCGAGCAGCTGCTGCTGCCACAGCGCGTAGTCGGCGTACTGCACCGGCAGCGGTGTCCACTGCGGGGCCTGACCGCGGG
>NZ_JAUZMZ010000367.1:0-1330 GCF_036327435.1 Rhodococcus chondri
GTCACCGCCTGGCCCACCTCCGACCGCGACACCGACATCGTCCCCATCGGCACCCCGGTGTGGAACACCCGCACCTACGTGCTCGACGGGCAGCTGCATCCCGTGCCCGCCGGCGCCGTCGGCGAGCTGTATCTCGCCGGGGTGCAACTCGCCCGCGGCTACCTCGGCCGCGGCGCGTTGACCGCCGAACGGTTCGTGCCCGACCCGTACGGCGCGCCGGGGGAGCGGATGTACCGCACCGGAGACCTCGCCTCCTGGCGCCGCGACGGCGCCCTGCTGTACCTGGGCCGCACCGACTTCCAGGTCAAGGTGCGGGGCCTGCGCATCGAACTCGGCGAAATCGAACAGGTGCTGCGCGCCCACCCCGCCGTCGCGCAGGCCGCGGTGCTCGTCGCGCACCGCGCCGACGACCTGCTCACCGGCTACCTCGTGCCGCGCGCCGACGCCACCGTCGACCCGGCCGAGGTGACCGCGTTCGCCGCGCAGCGCCTGCCCGACTACATGGTGCCCGCCGCGCTCGTGGTGCTCGACGCGATGCCCGTCGGCCCCAACGGCAAACTCGACCGCGCCGCGCTTGATAAAAAAATTTTTTTTATGATTTGGTGTCCACCGTGATCTACACCGAACACCTCGTCGCCGCGGCCTTCACCGATCTGCTCGACGTCGACCGGGTCGGGCGCGACGACAACTTCCTCGACCTCGGCGGCACCTCCCTGCTCGCGATGCGCCTCGCCGCGCGCCTGGCCGCCGCCCGCGACACCGACCTGGGCATCCGCGACCTGTTCGACCACCCCACCGTCGCCGCGCTCGCCGCGCACCTCGACGAGACCACCGGCGGCGCCACCCGCCCGGCACTGGTCGCCGGCCCCCGCCCCGAGACGGTGCCGCTGTCCCCGGCCCAGCAACGCATGTGGTTCATCAACCAGTTCGACACCACCTCACCGGCCTACAACATCGCCGTCGCGCTGCGCCTGACCGGCACCCTCGACCTCGACGCGCTGCGCACCGCCGTCACCGACGTGATGCACCGGCACGAAGCGCTGCGCAGCCGCTACCCGTTCGTCGACGAGACCCCGCGGCAGGTCGTCGTGCCCGCCGCCGCGGCCCTGCCCGACTTCGCGGCCGAACCCGTCCCCGACCCCACCGAGATCCCGCACCGGATCGAGCGGATCGTCTCCGCCGGGTTCGACGTGGCCACCGAGATCCCGCTCCGGATCCGGTTGCTCACGCTGTCCGACACCGAGCACGTGCTCGTGCTCGTCGTCCACCACATCTCCGCCGACGGGTTCTCGATGGGACCGCTGGCCCGGGATGTGATGAGCGCCTACAC
>NZ_JAUZMZ010000368.1:0-1326 GCF_036327435.1 Rhodococcus chondri
CTGCCGACGGTGAGACCCTCGCCCCACATCGGGGCGATCAACGAGAGTGAGAGAGAGCCGTGGGCGATGGGCGCGCCGAACGGGCTCTCCGCCGCGGCGCGTTCGACATCGACGTGGATCCACTGGTGGTCGCCGGTGGCGTCCGCGAAGGTGTCGATCCGGTCCTGTTCGACGGCGAACCACGAACTGGTGCCGATATGCGTTCCCTCGAGCGCTGCGAGGTCGCCGAGTGTTCCGACGCGGGTGACGGTAGCTGATGTGGACATGCTGATTCCTGTCGGTTCAGTTCGCGAGGCCGAGAACGCGCATCGCGTTCTGCTTGAAGATGAGGGGGATGACCTCGGGTTTGACGTCGAGCTTGTCGAAGTCGGTCATCCAGCGGTCGACCTGGATGACGGGGAAGTCGGAGCCGAAGAGCACCTTGTTCCGGAGCATGCCGTTGGCAGCTTTGACCAGTTGCGGCGGGAAGTATTTCGGTGACCAGCCGGACAGGTCGATGTAGACGTTGGATTTATGAGTGGCGATGGAGATCTGCTGGTCGACCCAGGGCACGGCGGGGTGAGCCATGATGATGGTCAGGTCGGGGAAGTCGGCGGCGACGTCGTCGAGAAGCATGGGGTCGGAGTAGCGCAGTTTGATGCCGTGGCCGCCGGGCAGGCCGGCTCCGATGCCGGTTTGACCGGTGTGGAACAGCGCGGGCACCTGTGCTTCGGTGAGGGCTTCGTAGAGCGGGTAGAANTGGCGGTCGTTGGGTTCGAAGCCCTGCATCGAGGGATGGAATTTGAAGCCCTTGACGCCGTAGTCGTCCACGAGTCGGTGGAGGCGTTTGACGGCGGATTTGCCCTGCCACGGGTCGACGGAGCCGAAGGGGATGAGCACGTCCTTGTGGCGGGCGGCGCCTTCGACGATCTCCTCGACGGAGTTGGCGGCGTGGCCGGTGCCGGCGCCGGCGTCGACGGTGAACACAACCGCCGCCATGTTCCGTTCGCGGTAATGGTCGGCGACGGTGTCGATGGTGGGAGTGCGTTCTTCGCCGGATTTGAAGTATTTCTCGGATGCGGCCATGAGTTCGTCGTCCATGGATCGGTGTCCGCATCCGTCGATTTCGACGTGGGTGTGGAAGTCGATCGCAGTGACGGCGTCGAAGTCGATGCCGTATTCGTAGCGGCTCATTTGCTCATCAGCTCCTCGGGGAACTTCTCGCCGACCGATTCGGCATGGTCGGCGAAGGTGGTGGGCCATTCCGCAGCGATGGCGTCGGCGGTGAAT
Organism: Rhodococcus chondri; assembly: GCF_036327435.1. Classification (NCBI taxonomy): domain Bacteria; kingdom Bacillati; phylum Actinomycetota; class Actinomycetes; order Mycobacteriales; family Nocardiaceae; genus Rhodococcus; species Rhodococcus chondri. The sequence continues at coordinate 1,270 of NZ_JAUZMZ010000368.1, forward strand.
CCGCCGTCGTGGTAGGCGGTCGCAGTCAACTGCGGGTGCGACCAGAGTGCGACACGG
>NZ_JAUZMZ010000369.1:0-1321 GCF_036327435.1 Rhodococcus chondri
GCTCAACATGCTCTCGCCGGGCATGACGTCGCTCGCGGTGCGTCACGCGATTCTCGCCGCCGTGGGACTCGGCGCGATGTGGGCGACATCGCGCATGCGAATTGCTGCCCTGAGCCGTTTCGGTTGGGCGTTGTTCACCATCTCGGTCGTCCTGGTCGCGGCGGTGCCGTTGATCGGCATCGCGACCAAGGGCGCTCAGCGCTGGCTGGACCTCGGCGTGTTCACCCTGCAGCCCTCCGAGATCGCCAAGCTCGCTCTGGTCCTGGTCCCCGCCGCGATACTGGCCGGCGGGTACACGCTCGGTCGATTCGTCGCGGTCCTGGTGGTTGCGTCCGTGCCGGTCGCACTGGTCGCGCTGCAGCCCGACCTGTCGACCGCCGTGGTGCTCGTGGCCACCGTGGTGCTCATGCTGATCCTGGCCCGGGTGCCGCTACGGTCGCTGCTCCCACTGTTCGCGGTCGGGCTCGCCTCGCTTCCGCTGGCGGTGCTGTTTCTCCGCCCGTACCAGCTGGAACGGATCCACGTGTTCCTGTCGGACGACGCCGACCCCTGGGGGTCGGGTTGGGCGGCGTGGCAGGCGGACATCGCGATCGGCAGCGCGGGCTGGTGGGGTCTCGGGCGCGAGCCGGACTACGACCTGAGGGCCACCTATCTTCCCGAATCGGAGCACGACCTGGCCTTCGCGAGCGTGGTGTACGGGTGGGGTCTGATCGCCGGCCTGGCCGTCGTGGTGGCGGTCGTGGTCATCGTGTGGCGCGCCACGCTCGCCGCCCGGACGGCACGGACCCGGGAGGCGGCACTCGTCGCGGCGGGAATCGGTGGACTGTTCGGCATTCATACCGCGGTCTCGATCGCGCAGAGTCTGTCGCTGTTGCCGCACACCGGCATGCCGATTCCCCTGTTCAGCTACGGGGGCACGGCCTCGATCGTCGGATTCGTGTCCATCGGGTTGGTGCTCGCGGTGCGCCGCGACGGTGTGACGCGGTCGCTGTGGGCCACCGAGCCCCGGCGGCGCCGGCTCCCGCGAGGAGCGTCCGCGGGTGCGCTCACGGTGACGGCATCGCTCGTCGCGATGTCGGTGTTCGCCTGGCAGCTGCAGACTGCTCACGGCACGGAACTGCGCGCGACGAGCGATACGCAAATGCTGCGCTGCATCCGCCTGCCCGCCGAGCGCGGTCACATCCTCGACCGAGGCGGCGTTCCGGTCGCGGTGAATGTCGCCGAGTACACCGTCGCGGTGGTGGCGCGAATGTTCGCCGACGGCGACTCGGCGGTGCGCGGCGAACTCGCCGCGCTGCTCGGCATCACCCCGGACCAACTG
>NZ_JAUZMZ010000036.1:0-35183 GCF_036327435.1 Rhodococcus chondri
AGGTGATCACGTGGGGCCCTCTGGTTCGGATTCGATCTTCGCAAATCCAGTCCTACCAGGGGCCCTGCGTCCCTTCGTGATCCGGTACGACCCCATCCCAGCAAGATCAACTTACTGAGAAAACCTCATTGTGCAGAGAGTTCCGGACGTATTCGAATAAGCCTACGTCGCAGTGGTATTCAGTATTCCGACAATTGTTCCCGGCCGTCGACTGGCGGCCGCCGGCCGTCTGCCGGCGGTCGTCTGAGGTGATTCCGATGCTTCCCCTCCACCGCCGAGTCGGGTGAGCGACGGACGAAAAGTCTGAATCCCGTTGTGTACGTCATCTTCAGGTGGCGCCTTGGTAGTCGGCGCGCGAATGCCAGGTCGACACGGCCCAGATCACAACTACATCGAGCGCGATGATCAAGATGGACCACCACGGGTAGTACGGCAACCATAGGAAGTTCGCCAATATCGACAGCGCGGCGATAATGATCGCTGTCACCCGTGCCCACGTTGCGCCGGTCATCAAGGCAATGCCCGCAATCACCATCACCACACCCATGACGATGTGGATCCATCCCCAGGTGGTGAAGTCGAATTTGAAGGTGTATTCCTGGCCTCGGACGAAGAGTTCGTCCTCGGCCACCGCCGCGATTCCCTGGAAGAGCTGCACGATGCCGACGGTAATCAGGATGACCGCCGCTCCGATCGAGATTCCCCCGGCGATGCCCTGTTTGACGCCGATGCTTCCCTGTCTTTGACCCATGTCTCCGGTCATGACATCCCCTCGCAGGTCGAATAGGACAGCCTCAGTATGCGCCGACGACCTCGGCTCAGGTAAGAATGCGGACCAATCCTGTCCGACGGACTGCGCTTGCGCTGACTGCCGGTCCCTGTCGTACGGCCGGATGCCCGCAATCGGCAAGTCGCAGGACGAGAGCGGACGACTCGATATGGACCCGACTCGGTCATGAACGGGGATCCGGTGGGCGTCGACAACAGTGGCCCACACTGTCATTCTTTCTACGACGAGTTCTTTCTACTACGAGCCCGATACCGCAGGTCGAACCGATTTACTCGATCAACCGGTGCACGATGCACGAGCGTGTCATGAAAATGTGGGCTGCGGAGCACCGATCCGATCCGGCTGCAAAAGGAAGTACGACCGATGGAAACCGATTCGCACGCGCTGCTGCACGGACCGTTGTTCTCGCACCGTCGGCCACTGGACAATGAGAACGCAGCAAGTCGGATCAGTGCCTATATCTACGGCAACATCCTCGTGCTTGCGGCGCTCGTGCCGGTCACCACGTCGGATGAGCACGTCGGGATCCTTGTCGTTCTCGGTACGGCTCTATCCACATTCGTCGCCCACGTCTTCGCCGAAGCCGTGGGCCAGAGTGTGCGAGAACGTAGTGCGTTGACCCGGGCGGAAAAATTACGCGAGTTGCGCAATTCCGTACCAATTCTGAGTTCCGCAGTGTTGCCGTGCACAATTCTGGCGATCGGTCTTCTGGGATGGATCGAGCCGAGGACTGCCCAGATCGTGGCGGAGGTCGCTGTGCTGGTCCGCATAGGGGGCATCGTGTGGGTCATCGGCCGATTGAAAGGCGAGAGTCCCACGCGCGCTTCGGTTGTCGCTGCTGTTCTTTTGACCGTGGTAGCCACCGCCGTCGTGATCGTGAAGATCTTGTTTACCCACTGAGAGCCGCAGCGTCTCGAGGTGGCCCCTCGGAACTGTTGGGCGGTGGCGGCCGCCCTTTCTATTCCCGAACCGAGGACTGTGTCGGTGTGGTCAAATTAGGAGGTGTGTAGATGGATGGACTACTCGGTCGATCCGATCCTCGTCGAGGACCTGCTGTTCGAGTCCGGGCATGCTCCGATCGACCGAAACCTGTCGGCACGTCCGATCGCCGCAGTTACCAAGGTTGCCGGGACGGCCGAAACCCTCGGCCACGCCCACCGAGTGAACATCCTGTGCAGATAGCGGTTGTTACAACAGACGACGAATCGAGTTCGAGTGTGAGCCGACCGCCCGTCTTCCTGCTGCTCGACACCCCCGCGGCACCCGCACCAGCGCTGCGGACATATCCGACAATTTGGAGGAGACGACCGTGTACACGTACAAGGTGATCGAAGTCCGCGAAAAGATGCTCGGCGGCAAGATGTCCGGAGACAAACTCGAGCGGCTTATCAACGAACAGGCGCGCCAGGGTTGGCGACTGAAAGCGATCACTTCGGCGGACATCAAGGGACGGCTCGGCCCCGGGGGCGTCGAAGGACTGCTCGTGACATTCGAACGCGAAGGCTGATGGACAGCATGCCGTGGGTGCCTCATCGCCGTGAATTGCCGTGGGGGCGATACATGCCACTCGATCGACAGAATGGGAGAACACGATGCGTATCGAGGACTACGGCCTGATCGGAGATCTGCAGAGCGCGGCCTTGGTCGGCCGTGACGGTGCCGTCGACTGGCTGTGCCTGCCCCGGTTCGATTCCCCATCCTGCTTCGCCGCCCTGATCGGCGACGATCGGCACGGGCACTGGAGTCTTCGTCCGGCCGGTGCGAGTGTGGACATCACGCGTCGGTACCGCGCTGGAACGCTCATCCTCGAAACCGATATCGAGACCGCGGATGGCGCGGTCCGAATCATCGATTTCATGCCTCGTCGTGGTGACGGGCCTCCGCAGCTGATGCGGATCGTGGAGGGCTTGCGCGGTCGGGTTTCGATGCGGATGAACCTGTCGATCCGGCCGGATTACAGCGAGATCACTCCGTGGATCGAACCTGCTGCCAACGGTGTCCTGGTCGTCGCCGGACCGGACTCGTTCCGGCTCGGCACCGCGGTACCCGTGCAGTTCGCGGACGGTAACGCGACCGCGGACTTCGTCGTCAACGAAGGTGGGCGCGAGCGATTCACGCTGTGCTGGCACAACTCGTTCGGTCCTGATCCGTTGATCGAGGACGCCGATTCGGCGCTGGCGCGCACACAGGCGTGGTGGCGCGAGTGGAGCGACCGCCTGGAGTACGCAGGACCATATCGCGACGAGGTGCTGACTTCTCTCATCGTGCTCAAGGCCATGACCTTCGAGACAACCGGCGCGCTGATCGCAGCCCCGACGACCTCCCTTCCGGAAGACATCGGTGGGGTACGCAACTGGGACTATCGTTACTGCTGGATCCGTGACTCGGTGCTTGCGCTGGAAGCCCTGCTGGCCGGCGGGTACACCGAGGAGGCGTTCTCGTTCCGCAACTTCCTCCAGCGGGTCGGAACGGGAGATCCCGCAAAGATCCAGATCATGTACGGCATCGGTGGTGAGCGGCGACTGATGGAGTTCGACCTGCCCCACCTGCCGGGATACGAGGGCTCCGCGCCGGTGCGCGTCGGCAACGCTGCGTCGGAACAATTCCAACTCGACGTCTACGGCGAACTGATCGGAGTCGCCTTTCTGAGCACCGAGGCCGTGGGACGGGTCGACCCCCGTTTGTGGCCGCGCTGGCGCACCCTCGTCGAATACGTCGAGTCGATCTGGGGCGAGCCCGACGACGGGATCTGGGAAACGCGCGGGCCACGACGTCACTTCACCCAGTCCAAGGTCATGGCCTGGGTGGTGTTCGATCGCGCGGTTCGCCTGGTCGAACGATACGACCTCGAAGGGCCGGTCGAACGCTGGAGACAGCTGCGCGACCGTATCCACGACGAGGTGTGTGAGCGCGGCTTCGACTCTCGACGCAACACGTTCACCCAGTACTACGGATCGGACGAGCTCGACGCCAGCGTGCTGACGATTCCGCTCGTCGGGTTCCTGCCGGGCACCGACGATCGGGTCACCGGCACGATCGACGCGGTCATCCGCGACCTCGGACGCGACGGGTTCGTTTCGCGGTACTCGACGGCTCGGACCGACGACGGCCTGCCCGGCGACGAAGGCCAGTTCCTGGCGTGTTCGTTCTGGCTGGTCAGTGCGCTGGCCTTGAACGGTCGTGTCGATCAGGCTCGTGCGCTGTTCGAACGACTCACTGCATTGAGCAACGATCTGGGACTGCTTGCCGAGGAGTACGACGTCGGGCGCGCTCGCCAGGTCGGCAATTTCCCTCAGGCATTCAGCCACCTGACACTCATCGGCGCGGCCTATGCCATCGCTGCCGCTGAAACCGCCGGAGGATGATGCCCGCGAGTACACCTAGCAGCGCCCAGCAGATGGCGGGCATTCACGGCACACCGGTACGAGGTCGATCAGATCTATCTGTTTGTCACTGCCGTCATCCGGGACGCAGAGAACCGGGAAGCCGTACTCGATCGCATCGAGGCGTACTGCGGTCTGCGACCGCGGACCCCATAGGGCGTCACCTGTTTCGGAGGATGCAATCGACGACGCGGACGCAAAGGCTGGAAACCGAACCCGTCCGAGGTGGTGACCCAACCGAGGGACCATGCCATGACAGATCGAGACACCCGCGCCGATCGTATCGAATACGGCGAAGCGGCACGGCGCCGAACCCCACTTGCCGCCCTTGCCGAACACGATTCGGTCCACGGCCGTGACCCGGTCGAGTTGCTCGAAATACAGGCGGCGATTCGGGTACCTGATCTCGTCCCGGTCCGGTACGGGCGGATGGCTGTCTCCGCGTTCACGTTCTTCCGCGGCGCCGCGTCGGTTATGGCAGACGACCTGTCCCGCACTCCCACCTCCGGTGTGCACACCCAACTGTGTGGCGACGCCCACCTGAGCAACTTCGGGCTCTTCGCGACCCCGGAACGCGCACTCGCGTTCGACCTCAACGACTTCGACGAAACCTATCCCGGACCGTTCGAATGGGATGTCAAGCGGCTCATTACGAGCCTTGTCGTCGCCGGCCGTGTCAACGGGTTCGGACGTAAGCAACGCCAACGGATCGCCCGTGCGTGCGCGACCGAGTACCGCGAGACGATGGCATTCCAAGCGGAAAGCAGTGAGCTGGCAGTGTGGTACTCGCACATCGATGCCGAGAAGGAAGTGACCGAGCTGCACTCCGTGCTCGATTCGTCGATGCGCAAACGTATTCGGAAGACGCTCGACAAGTCGCGGAGCCGCGACAGCGTGTCCGCGCTGTCCAAGCTGACGACTCGGGTGGACGGCATACCGCGGATCGTGAGTATGCCGCCGCTGATCGTCCCGATCGACGAGCTCCTCTCTGCCCACGATGCGGAGGCGGTCACTCGCGAAATGATCGGCCGGCTCCGCGAATACGGGCAGACCTTGCCACCCCACTACCGCATCCTGCTCGAGAGGTTCGAGTTCCTGCAGATGGCGCGCAAGGTGGTGGGTGTGGGCAGTGTCGGGACCCGGGCCTGGGTCCTCCTCCTCCGCGGTCTCGGCGACGATCCACTGTTTTTGCAGGCCAAGGAGGCGCAGCCGTCGGTCCTGGCGGCATATGTCGATGGTCCCTCGTTCGTCAATCAGGGGGAGCGGGTGGTGGCCGGGCAGAAGCTGATGCAGGCGACCGGCGATATTCTCCTCGGCTGGCAGCAGGGCCCCGGCATCGACGGCGTGCAGCGAGACTTCTACATCCGTCAGCTGCGTGACGGCAAGGGCTCGGCCGTCATCGAAACCATGACGCCGGAGCTGATGTCTCTCTATGGCCGGTTGTGCGCCCGAGTGCTCGCCCACGCGCACGCGCGGGCGGGCGACCGGTTCTCGATAGCCGGATACCTGGGATCGGACGAGGACTTCGACGACGCGCTCACCAGGTTCGGCGAGTCCTATGCCGACCAGAACGAGCGTGATCATGCTGCGTTGTGCCAGGCGATCGAAAACGGCCGGATTACTGCACACACGGGGATCTGACGGCGAGGAATTCCTCCGATGACAGGAGACATCGGATCTGGTGTCGGTCGTCGTAGCGCTTCCCATGGTCGTGAACAACTTGTCCTCCCTGTGGGCCGACCAGGTCCACCACGCCGCCGAGCAATCGCCGGCCGACGTCTCGGGGGCACCTCACCCACTGGAACGTGGACCGGCGCGGGATTCAGGCAGCTGCCGCATCTCCACGACATGTAAACCCAGCGATTGAAAACGGTTGAGTAGTCCGTAGAGATGGGCCTCGTCGACGACCGTGCCGTAGAACAGAGTCTGATCCGACATGGCGGTGTGATGGAGTTCGGGGAATGCCTCGGCGAGTGCCGCGGACACCAGACCGGCGATCCGGAATTCATAACGCATGGGCACTCATTTCGCGGAGCCGAGATTCGCGGAACCCGAGCCGTGGGGCCTCTACCTCCCAATCCTCGGCGTCACTCGGACGTGGGGCATCGCCCGATTCGGGGGAGCTGCGGATTACAAGAGCGCGAGCTCGCGAGCCCGGTGGACGGCCTCGCGGCGGCGGGTGACCCCGAGCTTGCGGTAAATGCTGAGCAGGTGGGTCTTGACCGTGTTGGTGGAGATGGACAGCGCGGTCGCGATCTCGTCGGTGGTCAGCATCGCCGCCGCCTGCCGCAAGACTTGGTCTTCGCGCTCGGTCAGCGGTGGGATCGCTGCGAGCGGTGGCGCGGCATGAGAGGACGCAGGTGCTTCGGCGGGCAACCAACCGTGCCCGGTCACCAATTGCGGGTCCTGCTCGAGGAGTTTCCGAACCCAGGGACCGCTTTCGACGAAGACCCGCCGCAGCCCTTCCTGACGCGCGAGCCCGAATGCCTGGCGCACCAGACGACGCGCCTCCTCGCTGTGACCATTGTCGACGGCCGACCGGGCGCGCAGCAGACACGCCTGCACCTGGAGGGTTGCCGTGGTGTTCTTATCCGCCCGCAGCTCGGCGAGGTCCTTCAAGGCATCGGCGTCGTCGTGACGGGCCGCAAGCAACGCCCGGGTGCGGGCGACGATGTGCTCGGGTCTGTCGGAGGGGGCGGCGTCGAGCACTGCCAGCGCAGCGCGCACGTCGGCCTGTGCGAGATGCACGGACGATTCGGCGATAGCCAGTTCGTCCATCGTCCAGGCCGCCGGGCGCCGCCGCGCCAGCGACGCGCGGGCAGTGTGAAGAAGAGCGAGCGCGATCTTCCAGTCCCCGTCGGTCGTGGCCAACCGGGAACCGATCACCGCGGCTGCCACGGCCACAGTCGGTTCGAGGTCCTGTCCGACCGAGTACCCGGCCAGGTCGAGATGAATGCGCGCGTTCACTCGATCGTCGCGTTCGGTGGCGACACCGGCCAGCACGAGGTGACTCGGCACGGTCGGATTGCCCGGCGGCAACGCGGATTCTTCGGCGAGCGCGATCGATCGGCGCGAATGGTTCTCCGCCCGCCGCAGCCGCCCCCGCAACAGCTCGACCAGGGCGAGCAAGCCCAGCGCATCGCACAGCATCTGCTCGGTGCCGGCCTGCCCGCACGCTTGAATTGCGGCGTCGAGTGCACTCGCGGCGCGGTCGAGGTGCCCAGCGCCGAGTTCTGCGGATCCGAGGCCGACCAGCACCATCACCGTGATTTCCGGGTGCTGCTCGATCAACCGCTGCGGGATTTCGTGGAGAAGCCGGTCGGTTTCGGCCGCAGACTGCCGTACCGCGTCCACGTCGCCGGCTACGCGCCCGGCGAGGACGCCGAGGAAGGCACGAACAAGGCGCGGTGGCAGGTACGCGCAGCCGCGCAGATACTCGTCGGCGCGGGCAAGGGCGGAATCACAGTCGGCGAGGTCGTGGTCGGCGAGGCGGCAGGCGGCTCGCACCAAGGCGGGGGCCGCGCCGGGGAGATTCTCCGGCATGGCGGAAAATACGCGGCGTAGCTTCTCGGTGTCCAGGCCGGTGAAGAGCCGGCCGAGTGCCAAGGTCTCGACCAGATGGTCGGTGGCGAACTGCCAGTCGCCGCCGATGGCGGCATGGGTAACGGCAGTGGCCAGGGCTCCGGAGCGGGCGAACCACCGCGCCGCCTGGGAATGAAGGTGGGATTCGAGGCCGGGGTGCCGGTGCCGCAGATGTGCGCGTAGTACACAGGCAAAAAGGGGATGCAGTCGGTACCAAGGTGATCCGTCGACCCGCTCGACGAACGCGTTGGCGCGGGCTAGTCCGGCCAAGGTCCAGGCGGCATCGCGTCGGCCGGTCAGGATGTCCGCCAGTTCGGGGTGGATCTGTTCGGTGATGCAGACGCGCAGCAGCAGGGTCTGCGTCTCGGCGGGCAGTACCTCGAGGACTTCGGCGAGCAAATAGTCGGCGATCGCGGTGCGGTCGGCGGCGAATTCGCCGATGAACTCTTCGGGGTCGGGGCCGGCCTGCATGGCCAATGCGGACAGGCGTAGACCCGCTGCCCAGCCCTCGGTGCGTTCTATCAGCAACGTCAGGGACGAGGGAGGAAGGTCGAGTCCGTGCTCGCGCAACAGCAGTCGGGTGTCGGCACGGGTGAACACCAGGTCGGCATTGCGGATCTCGGTGATGCCACCGGACGCCCGGTAGCGGTGCAGTGGCAGTAGCGGGTCGCTTCGGGCGGTGAGCACCAGGCGCAATCCGCCGGCGGCGTGCTCGAGCACGAAATGCAGCCCCGCGGTGATCTCCGCGGCGCAGGTCGCGTCGAGCTGGTCGAGAATCAGCACCACCGGGTCCGGCGTATTGGCCAGCGCGTCCGCGAGCCGGACCAACAGGGACTGATCAGCGTCCTCGGCCCGGGCCGGGGTGCCCACCTGTGGTAGCGGTATCCCGTGGCGGTGCAACGCCTCGATCAGGTATGCCCAGAACAAGCCGGGGGTGTCGCCCGGTTCCACGGTCAGCCATGCGATCGGCCCAGGGGCGTCGTCTGCGGTCACCCACTGGGCAGCCAGGACCGTCTTGCCGGCACCGGCCGGCCCGTTGATCAGCGTCAGTGGCCCCTGCACCCCGGCGGTGAGGCGCTCGAGCAACGCGGGTCTGGGGACGAGGTTTCTTCCTGCCGTGGGGACGGCGAACCGCGCCGCGAGGATGGGGTCGCCGGAAAACTTCAGGCGCCGGTGCCGGGGGACGTCGGTGCTGTCGGAAACTTCGCGGTTCTGCATGGGTTATCGAGGTCCTGAGGACAGTTCGGGAACTGCGCTCTTATTCAACTCCGCCGAACCGTGGTCGGTCACCCTTTTCGGGGGATGAGACCGGCAGTCGCGCTCCCGAGCATTCGTACTTGCTGCTCGACGACGTCCCGCGCCGTCGCGACCCCACGCGAGCACTGCCCTTCGCCGACCACGATGCCCACCGCTACCAACCGTCGGAGCAGGAACGGATGCCGTATCACCCACTGTCCGACCGAGAACCGAGCCGGCAATCGCGTGCCTGGACTGAAGGTCCGACCCCAGGCTGGTGCGTCGCACTCGACGACACGCGGTGACGGGAGGTTCTGAGCGGCCCTCGGAACCCGGAAATCCACGAGTGTCGCGGGGGTCGGGCCTCACCCGGAACGGATGAGCACCGACCTCGGCGGAGGAGCCTACCGTGCACTCGGGACCGGCGAACAGGGCGGTGCACCGCCGAAACGAGGAGCGATGGACGATCACGACGCGATCCACTCGGCGATCCCACTTCTGTTGATCGGGGCGGTGCTCGTCTACTCGATCGCAGCCCGCCGACTCGATCGTGCGAACGTCACCGCGCCGATGGTGTTCGTCTCCGTCGGTGTATTGGTCGGGGACACCGGGTTCGGACTCGTCCCGATATCTGCGGATGCGCCGTGGCTGTTGGTCGTCGCCGAGATCACCCTGGCGCTTCTCCTCTTCGCCGACGCCTCGCACCTGCGCTTGCGTGATGTCGGGGGGGATCCTCGTCCCGCCGCCGGACTGCTGTTCATCGGGTTGCCACTCACACTGGTCGTGGGGACCCTGCTTGCGTTCTCGATATTTCCCGAGCACGGTTGGGCGACGGCTGCCTTGATTGCAGCATTGCTGGCGCCGACCGACGCCGCACTCGGCGCCGCCGTGGTCAATGATCAGCGTGTGCCGTCCCGGGTGCGCAGACTATTGAATGTGGAAAGCGGCCTCAACGACGGTTTGGCGACACCGGTCGTGACCGTGCTCATCGTGGTCGTGGCCTCCGAATCGGGGCAGTTGGGGGGTCAGAACTGGGTGGTCGACGCTGCGTGGTCACTGTCGATCGCTTGTGTGGTGGCTGTCGTCGTCGGGGGTTTGGGGGGGCATCGTGGTGCGGTGGTGCCGCGACCACGAATGGAGCTCACCGCTCTCCGAGCAAGTTGCGGTCCTCGCGCTGGCGCTGCTCTGCTACTTCGCGGCCGTCGCCATCGAGGGAAACGGGTTCGTCGCCGCGTTCGTCGGCGGCATGTTCTTCGGATACATCACCCGCGAAGAACTGAGTGTACAAACCGAGTTCACCGAAACCAACGCAATTCTCGCGTCCTACGTGGTGTGGATCGCCTTCGGTGCGGCGATGGTGGGACCGGCCCTCGCCGACGCAACCGTCGGCACCTACGCGATCGCGATCGGTGCGTTGACCGTGGTCCGGATCATTCCCGTCGCCGTGGCCATGGCCGGCCACGGATGGGGGCTGCGGACCGTGCTGTTCGTCGGATGGTTCGGCCCCCGCGGGTTGGCCACCGTGATCTTCGCTCTCATCGCGCTCGAAGGGCTGGGCCGGACCGCGGTCGGTGATCACTTGGTGGACATTGCCTCGGTCACCGTGCTGCTGTCGATCCTCGCGCACGGGTTCAGTGCCTCCCCGCTGGCCGCGAGGTACAGCCGATGGACAGCGGGCCTGCCCGACGACGCACCCGAGAAGGTGACGGTGCGACTGACCTCGACCCGACGGTTGGGGCTGCATTCCGAACCGGTAAACGTGCCTCCAGCGGCGTCACGATGACCGCTGGAAGGGCGATTACTGCAGGAAGGGAGGTTCCGAGTAGTCATGGCGGTGTTCAAGGCTGCCCCCCCCTGCGACCTGCTTTCAGTAGTTCACAGCGGAACCGACCGCACTCGTAAAAGGAGTCACACAATGTTGGATTCATTCTGGGACCTGTTCTGGTACACGCTGATGGTGTTCGCGTTCGTCGCGTACCTGATGCTCCTGTTCCACATCTTCGGTGACCTGTTCCGCGACCGCACCACCTCCGGTCTCGGCAAGACCGCCTGGATCATCTTCTTGATCGTGCTGCCCTATCTCGCGGTGTTTGTCTACCTCATTGCCCGAGGTCGCGGCATGGCGGAACGGCAGCTCGAGGAACGTACCGCGGCCAAGCAGGCGACCGACAACTACATCAGAGGGGTGGCCGGCAAGTCCGCTGCCGAGGACATCGCCGAGGCAAAAGCTCTGCTCGATGGAGGAACGATCGACCAGAGCGAGTTCGAGCTTCTCAAAGCGCAGGCGCTCAGTGGGCAACCCCAGAGCGGAACGCATTCGGCGGAAGCTTCTTTCACCACGCGGACACCATGAGTGCCGCAACCGAGCTGATCGCGGTGTGGAAGTCGGCCGGGTCGACCAGCGTGTGTGGCGGCTTTCGACATAACCCGGACAGCGTCGGTTCTACTGAATTGAGAGGTGTGCAATGTGCCGGTGGATGGCGTATTCGGGTGAGCCGATCCTCGCCGCGGACCTGTTGTTCCGACCCGAACACTCGCTGATCGATCAGAGTCTGCACTCACGGCTCGGAGCGACGACCACCAACGGTGACGGCTTCGGTGTCGGCTGGTACGGCGAAGGCACCGAACCGGCGGTGTACAAGAGCATCGAACCGGCCTGGAACGACGAGAACCTGCGGGAAATCGCCCGTCAGGTACGAACCCCGATGTTGCTGGCGCACGTGCGGGCCTCGACCGGGACGCCGGTCCAGCGCAGCAACTGCCATCCCTTCCGGCACGGGCGATGGTTGTGGATGCACAACGGTGTCCTACACGGCTTCCACGAGATGAGGCGCGAGTTGCTACTGGCCGTCGACCCGGCCTTGTTTCTCGACATGGAGGGCTCGACGGATTCCGAAATGTTGTTCTACCTCGCCCTGACATTCGGTCTTGTCGACGATCCCTTCGCTGCCGTGGCCCGTGCGGTCGGCCTCGTCGAAGAGGTGGGCCGCACGCACGGGGTGGAGAATCCCGTGCAGATGACCGTCGCGACTACCGACGGCGAATCGCTTTGGGTATTCCGGTATTCCAGCGAGCGGCACTCTCGGTCGCTGTTCTTCTCCACCGAGATCGCGACGCTGCGTGCGCTCCATCCCGAGGTCGAGGTTCTGCAGGAGCTGGGCGGGGAGACCCGCTTCGTGGTGTCCGAGCCCCTGCGGGACCTCGAAGGCGCGTGGAACGAAGTGCCGGAATCCTCGGCCGGGAGGGTTGGGCCGGGTGGGAACGAGATCCGGGCATTCCGGCCGCTTGCTCCGACGTGAGGTCGCACTACTCGAGCGGGTCGAGTGCACGGGCGGCATCGGGGAGGAGTGCCCCATCAGCACGTGGTGGATCGTTGCAACCCGAGATGAGGGGTACCGCCGTGCTCGAAAGTTCGATCGTCGAACAGGGTTTCGTCGGGTATGCCGCGATCGCCGCTGGGATCTTTGTCTGGCACACATGCACACATCGGGTATCACCGCGTGGGGTGGAATCCATCTCCTGGTCGGCATTTGTCAGCGCTCGCCGGGGTGGTCTTGATAATCGATGAGACCTGGGCGCGTGGTGTCGTAATCGTCGTCGTGGGATTTTCGATCGTCCGTTGCCAACGTTCTGTGGTTGCGACTACGAAGAGAGTAGGTAGCGATGCTTCCGGTACCTGCGCCTGCGGCAAGTGCGCCGAAATGGGCGATGCCGCGTGGCGTCATTGTGCTGCTCGGCGGGGCGAGCCTGGTCATCGTCCTCGCTGCGATGAGGGTGTTTGCCGACGTCGTCGGCCCGGTGTTTCTCGCACTGATACTCGCCGTCGCAGTACAGCCGTTGCCCAATGCGCTGCGACGCAAGGGGTGGCCGGGATGGCTGGTTCTGCCGGTTGCGCTCGTCGCGCTGTGGGGGATCCTGGGAATTCTCGTGCTCGCCTTGGTGGTCTCGATCGCCCAACTCGCAACCCTGCTCCCGGAGTATTCCGACAAGTTCGACGACCTCGTCGATTCCGTGCAGTCCCAGCTGATGTCATACGGCATCGGCTCGGACCAGGTGCAGCAGATGCTCGCCCAAATCGATATCTCCAAAGTGACGGACCTGGTCGGCACGATTCTCGCAAGCACGCTCGCGGTGTTCTCGAATCTGGTTTTCCTGTTCGCCCTGCTGTGGTTCATGTCCGTCGACGCGGCCACATACACGTGGCGACTGAATACATTGAATCGGATCCGACCCGACATCGCTTCGGCGTTCGCGCTCTTCTCCCACGGCACGCGCTCCTATCTCGTGGTCTCGACCGTCTTCGGGTTGATCGTCGCGGTGATCGACGCGGGCGCGTTATGGCTGATGGGTATACCCCTGCCGATCCTGTGGGGTTTGCTGTCGTTCGTCACCAACTACATTCCGAACGTCGGTTTCGTCATCGGTCTCATTCCACCGGCGTTGCTGGCCTTGCTCGACGGGGGTCCGGTGCTGATGTTGTGGGTGATCGCCGTGTACAGCGTGATCAACGTGATCATCCAGTCGGTGATTCAACCCAAGTTCGTCGGTGACGCCGTCGGGCTGACGGTGACGCTCACGTTTCTCTCACTGGTGCTGTGGACGTGGGTGCTCGGACCTCTGGGGGCGATCCTGGCGATACCGTTGACATTGTTCGGCAAGGCAATGCTGGTGGACATCGATCCAGCGACACGATGGGCGGAGGTTCTGCTCACCAGCACATCGAAATTCGATGTCGGCGCCCCGGTACAGGACGAACCGGGCGGGGACGCCCTCGCTGCCGAGCCGGATGACGGGGCGAGCCGTGACGACTCACCGACGACTGTCCCGCCAGCGCACGGGGGCGTTCACCGGCGGCACCCTCGAACGCGTGGCGGTTGATGTCGGTGGCGACCCTTTCGTGGACCTCGAACGCAACGCCGCCGCAGATCCGTGATTGCAGATCTCCTCACGCGGAAGGACGAGATTCAGGGGAGCGTCGAGACCCGTTCGCTGTGCTTCTCTTTCATCACTCCCGGACTGTCGTTTCCGTCAGGGGCGGTGCGTCGACGGTGCCGGTGGGGAGGCGAAGCCGGATCCTACGCTGCCATTCGATCGGTGATAGCAGCTATGTGGTCGGGGACGTGGGTTGGTCGTCCTGCGGCACCGGCGAAGTTCGGGGCAAGAACACGGCGGCGGCGAGCCCGACGCAGCCGACGGCCGCGAGGACGATCATGGCGAGTGCGTACGAGCGTTCGGGGGTAGAGGTGATGCCGGCAACGAGGACGGTGCCTGCGACCGCGGCGCCGAGGGAGGAGCCGAGATTGGACACGCTGCGCGAGAGGCCGGAGATTTCACCCTGTAGATGCTCGGCGAAACTCGACTGCACGACGTTGACCGAGGGGGTGAGCATGACACCGAGGCCCAGCCCGATCAGCAGCAGTCCCGGCGCGAACGCCCAGACGTTCGGAGTGCCGCTCACCAGCGCCAGCAGGACGGCAACGCCGCCGATCACGACGAGGAAGCCGGCGAGGATCAGGGTGCGCTGCGCGCGCCGTTTGGCGAACCGTTCGGCAGCGAGGGAGGCCGCCAGCAGGCCCGCCGTCTCCGCGGTGAAGATCACGCCGGTCTCGATCGCGTCGTAACCCCGCACGACCTGCAGGTAGGCCGCGACCACGAACGAGACGCCGGTGAGCAGCAGCCACTGGGCGTTTTGGGTGACCAGACCGAGGTTGGAGGTGCGGTTGCGGAACAGTGCGGTCGAGAGCAACGGTTCGTTCCCGGCGCGTTCCTTGGCGCGCACCGACCGGAAGAACCACACGAGCACGAGGGCACCCGCAACGATCAGGGCGATCATCAACCAGGCGTTGTTGTCCGCGGCCAGAATTCCGGTAACCACCAGGACGAGACCGACCGCCGAGAGGACTGCCCCGCCGATGTCGAACGGACGGGTGCGGTCCGGGGGTAGCGGATCGGTGATGTTGCGGGCCAGCCACAAGATCACCACGATGACCAGGACCTGGAACCCGAACGCCGCCCGCCAGCTTATCGCCGAGGTGATCAGTCCGCCGATGAGCGGACCGGCAGCGGCACCGATGCCGCCCATTGCGCTGATAGCACCGAAGGCGCGGGCCCGCGAGGTGACCTCGGTGAACAACAGGGTCGTGAGGATGTAGACCGGGGGGATCAGCAGCGCCGTGCCCACTCCTTCGAGAATCGAATTGCCGAGAATGAGCACACCCAGACCCGGGGCGGCCGCGCTCATGGCGGCGCCGACGCCGTAGACGACCAGTCCGACGGTGAAACACCGCTTCCGTCCGTATTTGTCGGTCAGCTTGCCCCCGGGGATCATCAACGCCGCCATCACCAGCAGGAAGATGGTGATCGCGACCTGCACCCCTTGCACGCTGGTATCCAGGTCTTCGCTGATGTCGTTGATCATCACGTTCATGTTCGAGCCGGCGAAGCTGCAGATGAATTGGGCCAACGCCAGCGGGATCAAAATCCGGCGCAAGGCTGCCGTACGCTGATCGGCCTGATCTTCTCGAGCCATCTCGCACCTGTCCGGGTCGTGTCTATGTCAAACACTCCGACGCACTCCCACGAGACCGGCACCGTAAACGGGCCGTTTCGCACGTGGGATCTGCTGCTCAGTCACCCTACCCGCCGTAACCTGCCATGGTCGGTGGTTGGCGGTGGTGACCTCCGGCGACGACCTCGCGGGCCCCACTCCTGCCGCGAAGTGCCGCCGTCACCGGCTGGTCCGGAGGACAATGGCTTCCGCCGGAACACTTCACGCCTTGCCCGGGAAGGGAACGGTCATGTCCGAAGAATCTCTGGTCGAGCACGATACGAGACAAGGGACCGCGAGGGAGGGGGCGGTCCTGCTCGTCACCGTCGGTGTCCTCGAAGTACTCCAGGGTCTGTCCGCGATCGCCAAGGACGAGGTGATCGTCAGCGGAATCGACTACACCTACCAGTTCGATCTCACCGCGTGGGGATGGACCCACCTGGTGCTCGGCGTGATCGTCACCGCGATCGGGATCGTGCTGTTCGCCGGTGCCGCCTGGGCGCATGTGGGCGCCATGGTGATCTGCGCCGTCTCCATCCTCGTCAACTTCCTCTGGTTGCCCTACTACCCCATGTGGGCGATCACTATCATCGCGCTCAACGCAGTGGTGATCTGGGCCGTCTCGGCTCGGCACGGAAGAAGCGGGCGGAAAGGCCGCGTCGCACGGTGAGATGAAAAATCAAATGGTCTGTGCGACAAGGCGCCTGCCGGCCCACCGTGACGTGGAAGGCCCCACTCGAATTATGTCCCTGATGAAGCAGGGAGTCGGCGATGTCAGGCCAGGGGTGCGGCCGTAGCGGCACGGACCTGCTCGGCAGTGACACCGGGGGCACACTCGTGCAGGATCAGGCCGCGGTCGGCGACATCGATGACCGCGAGGTTGGTGATGATGCGCTGCACTACGGCTTGCCCGGTGAGGGGCAGGGTGCACGTGTTCACGATCTTGGAGTTTCCGTGCTTGTCGGTGTGTTCCATGAGCACGATGACTTTGCGGGCGCCGTGCACGAGATCCATTGCCCCGCCCATACCCTTGACCATGGCTCCGGGCACCATCCAGTTCGCCAGATCACCGGTGGCCGAGACCTGCATGCCGCCGAGCACGGCGGTGCCGACGTGGCCACCGCGAATCATCGAAAAGCTGGTGGCCGAATCGAAGAACGATGCGCCGCGATTGACGGTGACGGTTTCCTTGCCCGCGTTGATCAGGTCCGGGTCGACCTCGTCTTCGGAGGGATAGGGCCCGGTGCCCAGGATCCCGTTCTCACTGTGCAGGGTGACCTTCACACTCTCGGGCAGGTAGTTCGGAATCAGCGTAGGCAGTCCGATGCCGAGATTGACGTACTCGCCGGACGAGAGCTCGGCTGCGGCGCGGGCGGCCATCTCGGTGCGCGACCATCCTCTGGTCCGGATGTCTGTGGCTGTGGTCATGTCAGGCTCCCTTCACCGTCGAGACGGTGCGCTTTTCGATTTTCTTGTCTTGTACGCCGGTGTGCACGATGCGGTCGACGAAGATGCCTGGCAGGTGTACCTGCTCCGGATCGATATCGCCCGGTGCGACAAGCTCTTCGACCTGGGCGATGCAGATGCGGCCGGCCGTCGCGGCGAGGGGGTTGAAGTTCATCGCCGCCTTACTGAACACAAGGTTGCCGTCGGTGTCGCCACGCATGGCATGTACCAGGGCGTAGTCCGCAGTGACCGATTCCTCGAGCACGTACCGCCTGCCGCCGAACTCGCGGACATCCTTGGGCGGCGACGCGACCGCCACCGATCCGTCGGTGTTATAGCGCCACGGCAGGCCGCCCTCGGAGATCGGGGTGCCGACTCCGGCCGGTGTGAAGAACGCCGGAATGCCGGCACCGCCCGCGCGCAGCTTCTCGGCCAGGGTGCCCTGCGGGGTGAGCTCGACCTCGAGTTCGCCGGCGAGGTACTGACGGGCGAATTCCTTGTTCTCTCCCACGTAGGAGGCGGTCACTCGGCGGATTCTTCCCTTACCGAGCAGGATTCCCAGTCCGTGGCCGTCGGTGCCGCAGTTGTTGGATATGACCTCGAGATCGGTGACCTTTCCTGCGGCGAGCGCGGAGATCAGCTGATCGGGGATGCCGGACAGGCCGAACCCGCCGACCGCGAGGGAGGCGCAGGACGGGATGTCGGCGACCGCCGCGGCCGCGGTTGGATAATGTGTGGTCAAGTCTTTCTCCGTAAGGGGCACCAAGCTGTGGGGACGTGGGTGGGGACGGGCAGGGACAGTCGAGTTGGCGATGCAGGATTGCGGCCGGATTCAGATCTGCGCCGGGGAGATCGGGGCGGTGCTTTCGATCACTTCCCGCAGCAGTTCGTCGGCGCGGGGCCAGTTTCCGTAACCGGCGGCGGGGTTGAGGTGCCCGACGTCGCCGAGGTCGACGAGTCGGCTGCCCCAGGTTTCGGCCATGCCGGCGATGCGGCGGTAGTTGCCGAGCGGATCGGTGCGGCTGGCGGCGACGATACTCGGGAACGGCAGCTTTCGGCGGGGGATGGGGTTCCACTCGCCGCGGTCGATGTCGTCGGTGGTGGGGTAGCCGTCGGGCAGGGGCAGTTCCACGTCGGCCGGGGTGGCCAACAGTGCGCCCTGGATCGGACGGCTCGGGTTCTGGGCCCAATGGACGGTGATCAGGACGCCGGCGCTGTGGGCGACGAGGACCACCGGTCCGTCGATCTCACGCAGGACGCTGTCGAGGACGGCGACGCGGGCGGTGCGGCTGAACTTGTCGTGTTCGAGCGGCGGCACGGTGCGGACCTTGTCGAGGCGTTCGGCGAGAAGGGTCTGCCAGTGGTCGGCGACATGGTCGCGCAGACCGGGGACGACAACCACGGTGGGAGAATGAGAGTTGTTCATACGAGCTCCGGAAGTCGTTCGGAGGGAAAGGGGTTCAGTAGACTGCGGCGGCATCGAGGCTGGTGAGTTCTGCGCACCCAGACGTTTGGAGGCGTTTGCCGGTGGGCCGGGCGACGATGGCGAGGACGTGGGCCGGCGGGCAGTTGTGCTCGCCGGCCGTTCACGGTGTCCTCCCCGCCGTCACGTCGTGGGACGGCCGGCTTACTCGACGGCTTCGGTCTGCTGCGCGGGCGCGGCGGACAGGGCGGCGAGCTTGCGGATGCCGGCGGGGTAGACGCGCTTGCCGACCAGGAACACCGCGACCGCGCCCAGGTAGACGATCGGCGCGAATTGCAGAGCATTCGCGAGGCCGATCCTGTCCGCGAGGACACCGACCACGAACGGGCCTGCGGCCAGTCCGAGCAGGCTGTTGGCCAGGGTGGTGGTGCCGAACGCCGACGCCCGCACGGTGGGGTGGGTCAGGTTGGCGACCATCGCGGTGACCGCACCGGTAGAGCCGGCGGAGAAGAACGCACCCACTCCGAGCAACACCAACTGCGCGGGGCCGTGCGGCAGCTGGAACCCGATGATCAGCAGTACCCCAGCGGCGAGACTGACCGCGATTGCGACCGTCCACTTGCGGGCCGGGTCGATGCGGGCGACCCGGTCGGCGAGGATGCCGCACACGATCATGCCGGCGCCGATGAGCAGCACGAAGATCGCAGACATCGCGGCGGCCTTGTCCGCGGCCAGCCCATAGGAGCGGCCGAAGAAGCTGGGCAGCCATGCCATCAGCGCGGCTGCGGTGAACATCTGCAGCCCGCCGCCGATGTAGGCGCACAGCACCGCAGGGTTGGTGAACAGGCTCGAGATCGGGGCACGCTCGAGCGTGCTCGGGGCGGTCGCCGCGGTGTCGACAGTGTTCGCATGGTCGTCGTGGACTGCGTGGCGGGCGAGCTTGCGCTCGCTGATCAGCGACCAGAACAGTGCAACCAGGATCAGCCCGAAGATCGCCATCGACGCGAAGGACCAGCGCCAGGACAACTGCACGGCGATGACCCCGCCGAATGCGACGCCGATCACCGACCCGAACGAGCCGCCGGCCATGAACGCACCCGAAAGCGAAGCCCGCAGTCGAGGCGCGAACACACTGAGCACGACCGCGATACCGACGCTGCCGTAGGCGGCCTCACCGACTCCGACCAGGAACCTGGCGCCGAGCATCTGCTCGTAGGAACCCGCCACCGCACACAACATGGTGGCCGCGCTCCACAATGCGGCCATCACGACGAGGCTGCGCACCCGGCCCCATCGGTCTGCGAGGATCGACAGCGGCAGGGTGAGCAACCCGACCATCAACGCGACCACGCTGTTCAGCGACGCGAGATGCGAATCCGAGAGCGACCATTCCGCTTTCAGGAACGGGAATACGGCGCTGAGGACCTGTCGGGACATATAGTCCGACAACAACAGCCCGAAGGTGAGCGCGAAGACGAGCCATGGGTAGAGCCGGGACCGTCCGCTGCGGCGCGGCGGCGCCGAAACAGTCACAGCCTTCTCTGGCGCGGCGGTGGTGATAGGCGGCATGATCTTTCCTAAAGCTGAGGGGATGAGGGGTGAAGCGCGACGGTTGAGCGCCGGTAATCGGTGGGAGTAGGGGCTTCGCGTGTCCGGGCGGGGCGCGGCACCCGGTGTGGTGTCGCGCCCCGTGGGTCACGCGAATGCCGTGTCAGGCGTGCTGCGTGAAACCGCGCTGACCGGGGCGGCGGTTGGGGGCGAAGCCGATTTTGGCGAGGGTCTCGTCGGCGCTGGTGTAACGCTCGTCGAGCCGGTAGATCTCGCGGGCTTCCTTACCTGTGGCGACCTCGCGACCGAGCTCGTTCGCGATGCGGACGAGTTGTTCGACCTGGGCCACAGAGGTCATCTTCTCGCCCTTGCGACCCCACAAGGTGTCCTCGGTACCGCAGCGGGCGTGCAGGCCCATCGCGATGGCCATGGTGTTGACCGGCAGCACGCTGCGCATCAGGGTTTCCAAGGTGAGTACCGCGCCGTCGGGTGTGCGGCGGATGAACTCCATCATGTTGTACGGGTTGGGACCATCGAAGCCGCCGCCGATACCGACCCAGGTCACCATCAGCGGGCCGGTGTAGACGCCGCGGCGGATCAACCGTTCCACGGTCTCCAGCTGAGCGACGTTGGCGAGCTGGAAGTGCGGCTGGATACCGTTGGCCTGCAGCCGGCGCAGATGCTCCTCGACCCAGCCCGGCCCCGCCGGGACGGTCATCTCGCGGTAGGCGTCGTAGACCTCGGGACGTTCGAAGGAAGTGCCGGCGATGTCATCGGCGCTCATCAGCTCGACGATATTCATCTGGTTGGTGTTGATCGCGATGGTGACCTGATCGGGCTTGGGGTCGAGTTCGGCGAGCATGTGGCGGGTGTCGTCGGAGAGCCATTTCGCGTCCGCGCCTTCACCTTCGGGTGCGAACGAGATCGAGCCGCCGACCTGCAGGATCATCTCGGGCACCGCCTCACGCAGTCGTGCCAGCAGCTCGTTGAACTTCGAGAGCCGCTTGGAGCCTTTGCCGTCGAGTTCACGCACGTGGATGTGCAGCACGGTGGCGCCGGCGTCGTAGCAGTCCACTGCCTTCTGCACGTGTTCGTCCATGGTCAGTGGCAGGTCCTCGGCGAAGTCGTCGATGTCCCATTCGGGGCCATAGGGAGCGACGGTGATGACCAGCTTCTCCTGGGTTTCCGGGAACAGGGCGTCGTCGTGGAAATGCATGGTAATGCTCCGATCAGATGGGTTGAGTGGTTGGTGAGGGGTAGAAATGGGGGACGCGTCAGAAGGGGGCGTCGCCGACGATGCCGGCGCGTTCCATCTTGCGCACTGCGGGCCAATAGTCCTGTACCGCATAGTGTTGTGTGGATCGGTTGTCCCAGATGGCAACGCTGTTACGAGTCCAGCGCCACCGCACCTGGTACTCCGGGATGGCTGCCTGGCTGATCAGATAGCGCAGCAGATCCCCGGCGCCGGGGGCGTAGTCGATACCGAAGCGGACGTTGTCAGGAGTGTGGTAATTGACGAAATGGGTGGTGAAGGCGTTGACGAACAGCATCTTTTCCCCAGTTTCCGGATGGGTGCGCACCACCGGATGCTCGGCGTCGGGGAACCGCTCATGCAGCGCGCGGCGTGCCTCCGCCGGCATGTTCGCACCGAAACTGGCCTCGATGCTGTGCCGGGCACGGAGTCCGTCGATCCGGTCCTTCACCGACTGCGGCAGGCGCGCGTAAGCCTGAGCCATATCCACCCATATGGTGTCGCCGCCGATCGGCGGGATCTCCACGGCACGCAGCACCGAACCCATCGGAGGGTTCGTCCGCCACGTGGCATCGCAGTGGTAGGCGTTTTCGTAGTGCTCCGGCGCGCTGTCGACGTCCTTGTAGATCCGCACCAGTCCGGGATGGTCGGGGTCGCTGCCCGCAACCGGATGATCTTCCAAGGGTCCGAACCGCTCCGCCAGCGCGACGTGCTCGGCACGGGTGAAGTCCTGCTCGCGCAGGAACAACACCTTGTGGCGCAGCAATAGCGAGCGCAGTTCGGCGAACAGGGCATCGTCGCGCGAAACCTCGCCCAGGTCCACGTCGAACAGCTCCGCGCCGATGGTGGCGGTCAACGGCTCCACCCGGAACGGGGACACCGTTCGTGTCCGCCGGGGCGTTCCGATCGTGACAGGCATTGCATTGTCTCCTAGAAGAATCGAGGTTCGATTGTGGTGGCGGGTGATCACGGGTTCAGAGGGTGAACACCGAGGTGCCGACACTGGCGCCGGTCTCGAGGTCGCGGTGCGCGGCCACCGCGTCGGCCAGCTCGTAGCGCTGGTTGATGTCGATGCGGATCCGGCCGGCGGCGACGTGGCCGAATACCTCGCCGGCCAGTTCGGCCCGTTCGGCCGGGTCGGCGATGTAGTCGGCCAGTGCGGGGCGGGTCACGAACAGTGAGCCCTTGACCGCCAGCGCCATAGCGTCGATCGGCGGGATCGGACCGGATGCTGTGCCGAAGCAGACCAGCAGGCCCCGGCGGGCCAACGAGTCGAGCGAGGTTGCGAACGTAGATGCACCGATGCTGTCGAACACCACCGGTACTCCGACACCGTCGGTGAGCTCGCGGACCCGGGCAGGGACGTCCTCACGTGTGTAGACGATCACGTGCGCACAGCCATTGGCGCGGGCGACCTCGGCCTTGGCATCGCTGGACACGGTGCCGATCACGTTGATTCCCAGTAGCTTCGCCCACTGGGTCACGATGGAGCCGACCCCACCCGCAGCGGCATGCAGCAGCACCGTGTCGCCGGCGTGCAGCGTGGAAATGCGCCGCAGCAGATACGCACTGGTCAGCCCTCGCATGGTCATCGACGCCGCGGTCTCGAACGAGATCTCGTCCGGGAGCGCGATCAGGTGTTCGGCCGACATCACTCGCTCTGTGCTGTAAGCCCCCAGGGGGCTTCCGGTGTAGGTGACCCGGTCGCCCTCCCGCACGTTCGATACGCCGGCGCCGACTGCTTCGATGACGCCTGCGGCCTCTACGCCCATGCCGGCCGGCAATGCGGCTGGGTAGAGTCCGGTCCGGAAGTAGGTGTCGGCGAAGTTCAGTCCGACCGCGCCGTGGCGGATCCGGACCTCGCCCGGACCGGGTTCCCCGACTTCGGCTGTCTCCCAACGCAGTACGTCCGGCCCGCCGGTCTCGTAGAAACGAACAACCTTCGCCACTGTATTCTCCTTCTCGGTCCGGTTTCGGCGCCGTGATGACTCGAAAACCCGAATGGAATGTTCTGGAACCATTTGCGGGCCGGTGTGCCGGTTTCGGCGTATGGGGCAGGACACCCGATGGCCCGTTCTGTGATGAATCCAACATTAGTCGCTCCGGGCCGCGATTACTTTTCATAACGGGACTTCGAGTATTCCGTCTGGGACGCAGGTCGCCGGGGCTCCGGGGGCAATTAGATCCTCGTCGTCCCCCGACTGTCCCGATCGGAACAGATTTCTGACCCGATGGGATAAGTACGAGGGGTATGGTCGGGCTACTCTGGAGTCGCATCCCGAAGAGCCGCATGGGTTCTCCGGTCAAGTCCCGCACTCCGTGGGCAAACGCCACCAGTACCGGGATCGTCATGCAGCCGGCCTACTCGCCACCTGCCCGATGCGCCCATCGTCACCCCCAGGAAGACCGATGACCAGGACCATCTATGCCGCCGACCACCTCGACTTCCGTGATACCGTGCGTGATTTCACACAGCGTCACCTGATTCCGGAGCATGAGCGAATCATCGAGCAGCGGTTCATCGACCGCGAGATCTGGCTCGAGGCCGGCAAGCTCGGTCTGCTCGGTTTGGAAGTGCCCGAACAGTACGGCGGGAGTGCGGCGGGCGACTATCGATTCAATGCCGTAGTGGGGGAGGAGCTCTCGCGGGTAAGTGCGGCGATCTCGTCGAGTTTCGGAATCCACTACGACATCGTGGCGCCGTATCTGGTGGAGTTGACCACCGAGGAACAGAAGGGGCGGTGGCTGCCGCGGTTCTGCTCCGGTGAGCTGATCGCCGCGATCGCGATGACCGAACCTGCTGCGGGTTCGGACCTCGCCGGGTTGAAGACCACGGCCCGACGCGCCGGAGAGGACTGGATCCTCAACGGATCCAAGACATTCATCACCAACGGCTACCACGCGGACCTGGTGATCGTGGCCGCCATGACCGATCCCGCGAAGAAGGCCAAAGGTATCACTTTGTTCGCGGTCGAGACCGGCATGGCGGGTTTCGAACGCGGTCGCAAGTTGGACAAGGTGGGGGCAACCCGAATCGGACACGGCCGAACTGTTCTTCACCGACGTCCGGGTACCCGCGGCGAACGTAATCGGTGAGGTCGATCGCGGGTTCGCACACATGATGCGCATGCTGCCGCAGGAACGAATCTGCGCCGCGGTGTCGAATCTTGCACACGCCGAAGCCATCCTGATCGAAACCCTGGCTTATGCCCGGGCGCGCAAGGCTTTCGGCCAAGCGATCGGCTCGTTCCAGTACAACAAGTTCCTTTTCGCCGAACTGGTCACAACACTCGAGGTGGCGCAGGCATTCGTCGATCAGTGCGTGCAGGCGCACACCGAGGGCCGGTTGAGTGCGGTGGACGCTGCGAAGGCCAAATGGTGGAGCTCGCAGGTCCAGAATCAAATCCTCGACAGTTGCGTTCAACTGCACGGCGGTTACGGGTTCATGAACGAATACCGCGTCGCACGGGCTTGGAAGGACGCCCGGGTGACCAAGATCTGGGCCGGCTCCAACGAGATCATGAAGGAGATCATCGGTCGGGACCTCGGACTGTGAGCATGACTGCGGGGGTCCGTCGGCTGAGCCCCCGGGTCCAGCCCTTCGGACGCAGCCACCGACGACAACCTTCCCGATCGACCCTGGAGACCACAACATGACCAATCTCAGTACCAATCTCGTTGCGTCGGCCCGCAACTACCCCGACAAGACCGCTTTGCGGTGCGGCGAGGACACGTTGTCGTTCGCGGAATTCGACGCCGCCGCGGCACGGGTGGCGACGCTGCTCGAGCGCGCCGGGATCGCGCCCGGTGACCGAGTCGCGGTGATGCTGCCCAACACGGCTGCGTTCGCAATCGTGTTCTACGGCATCCTTCGTCGGGGCGCGGTCGCGGTGCCGATGAACCCGCTGCTGAAGGCCCGCGAAATCGAGTTCTTCCTGACCAACACCGACGCAGCGGCACTGTTCGCGACATCGGCATTCGCCGAGCATGCCCGCGCCGCGGCCGTGGCGGGAGACGCCCGGTTGTGGCTGGCGGACGACGACGATCTCACCCGGCTGATCGCCGACCTTCCGCCGCAGACCGCGCCCGTGGCACGGTCCGGTGAGGACACGGCCGTGATCCTGCACACCTCGGGTACCACCGGAAAACCCAAGGGCGCCGAACTCACCCACGCCGGACTGGCATGCAACGCAGAAGTGACCGCCCGTACTCTGATCCAGATCGGACCCGACGATGTGGTGATGGGTGCACTGCCGCTCTTCCACGTCTTCGGGCTCACGTGCGGACTCAACGCTTCGGTCCTGGTGGGTGCCATGCTCACCCTGGTGCCGCGGTTCGATCCGCGGATTGCACTCGACGTCATCGCCCGTGATCGGGTCACCGTATTCGAGGGTGTTCCGACGATGTACGCCGCGATGCTCGGTGTCGCCGAGGAATCGGACGTGGCAACGACGGCGAGCCTGCGAGTGTGCGTGTCCGGCGGCGCGTCGCTGCCGGTAGCGGTGCTCACCGAGTTCGAGCGGACCTTCGACGCGGTGATCCTGGAGGGGTACGGGCTGTCGGAAACCTCGCCGGTCGCGTCGTTCAACCACCCGAACCGCGTCCGTAAGGCCGGCTCGATCGGCACCCCGATCGAGGGCGTACGGATGCGCGTCGTGGACGGCGACGGTGTCGAGGTCCCGGCCGACCGGCCCGGCGAGATCCAGATTGCAGGACCGAACGTGATGAAGGGCTACTGGAACCTGCCGGAGGAAACCGCGACCGCGATCGACGAGGCGGGCTGGTTCGCCACGGGCGACATCGGCCGCGTCGACACCGACGGTTACTTCTACATCGTGGATCGCAAGAAAGACTTGATCATCCGCGGCGGGTTCAATGTTTATCCCCGCGAGGTAGAGGAAGTCGTCTACGAACACCCTGCCGTGGCAGAGGCCGCGATAATCGGCATTCCACACCACAGCCTCGGCGAGGAGATCGGCGCCGCGGTAACGCTCAAACCCGGCATGAACACCGACCCCGCCGAGATCGTCGAATTCGTCAAGCAGCGGGTCGCGGCCTACAAGTACCCGCGCTGCATCTGGATCCTCGACGACCTCCCTCACGGTCCCACCGGCAAGATCCTGCGCCGCGACATCACCATCCCGACATTCGAAAGCAGAAGCAACCGACCATGACCGTGATCTCTACTACCGCGCCGGTGCATCGCCCCGACGAACCCGCCGCTCCGCTGGATCTGCTCATGGTGGGCTCTGCCCGGGGCGTGGCCGGTCGGATGCTGCCCAACCGGTCCTGGGCCCGGCTCGCGGGCGCGCTGGTTACCCGACCTGGCACGCTCGCGCACCATGGCGGCACCCTGGCGAAGGAACTCGCCGGCGTCGCTGCCGGCCGCGCCGAGCGGGCACCCGTCAAGGGCGACAAGAGATTCGCCGACCCGGCGTGGCAGCACAATCCGTGGTTGCGTCGCCTCATGCAGGCCTACCTCGCCACCGCCGACACTGCCGATTGCCTGCTCACCGAGGCCGGCCTGGACTGGCGTGACGACGAACGGATGCGGTTCCTGCTCGACAACCTCGTCGAGGCTCTCGCCCCCAGTAACAATCCGCTGCTGAACCCGCTCGGTTTCAAGGCGCTCATCGATACCGGTGGCCTGTCCGCGCTGCGCGGGGCGCGCGCGTTCGCCCGCGATATGGCTACCAAGCCGCGGGTGCCGGCGATGATCGAGCCCGGGTCCTACACCCTCGGCGAGACCGTCGCAGTCACACCCGGAGCGGTGGTGTTGCGCACCCCGGTCTTCGAGCTGATCCAATATGCACCGCAAACCGCGACCGTGCTCGAAGTGCCACTGCTGATGGTGCCGCCGGTGATCAACAAGTACTATATCGCCGACATCGCCCCCGGCCGCAGCATGATCGAGCACGTCCTGCGCCAGGGCCAGCAGGTGTTCACCATCTCCTGGCGCAACCCCCATGCCGAGCATCGGGACTGGGACCTCGACACCTACGGCGCAGCGATCCTCGAGGCGATGGACGCCGTCCAGGCAATCACCGGCAGCGAACGCACGCACCTGCAGGGCAGCTGCTCGGGCGGGATCCTGGCCGCGACGACCGCCGCGCACCTGGCTGCCACCGGGGACGGCGACCGGGTCGCCGGGCTCGCCCTGACGGTGACCGTGCTCGACCAGGCCCGGGCCGGGTTCGCCGCCGCGAGCCTCGACGAACGCACTGCCGAGACCGCGATCGAACGCTCACAGTCGAAGGGCTACCTGGATGGGGCGAACTGACCGAGGTGTTCGCCTGGCTGCGCCCGACCGACCTGGTGTGGCGCTACTGGGTCAACATTTACCTGCAGGGCCGCCGACCCGCGCCGTTCGACGTGCCGCACTGGAACGCCGACACCACCCGGATGGCGGCCGGCCTGCACCGCGACCTGGTTCGCATCGGTGCCGCCAACGCGCTGGTCCGTCCCGGCGCGGTGCACCTGTTGGGCACCCCGATCGATCTCGGTGCGATCACCGCTGACGCGTATGTGATCGGCGGCGTCGCCGACCACATTTCTCCGTGGCAGGCCTGCTACCGCAGCGCCGCCCTGCTCGGGAGCGCCGACACCCGGTTTGTGCTCTCCACCGGCGGACACGTCGCCGCTCTGGTCAACCCACCCGGGAACCCGAAGGTGTCCTTCCGGATCGGGTCCGTCGAGGTCGACACTCCCGATCAGTGGCTCGACCGCTCGGAGGTCGTCCGCGACTCGTGGTGGACCGACTACACCACCTGGCTCGCCGCACGCAGCGGCGCTACCGTCGCCGCCTCCACCACCCTCGGCGACGCCGACCACCGCCCGCTCGACCCCGCCCCCGGCACCTACGTGCAGCACCCCTGACCCCCACCGCAACCCAGGAGACGACATCATGACGACCACACTCGACAACCCGCGAGCGTTGCTCGACCTGATCGGGAGCGAACTCGGCCACACCGACTGGCGCGAGATCACCCAGGAGCAGGTGAACCGGTTCGCCGACGCTACCGGCGACCATCAATGGATTCACACCGACCCTGTCCGGGCCGTCGAGGGACCCTTCGGCACCGCCATTGCCCACGGGTACCTCACCCTGGCGCTGACGCCGATCGCGCTCGCCGAAGTGCTCACCATAGAACAGCTCGGTGCAACACTGAACTACGGAGCGAACAAGGTCCGCTTCCCCGCACCGGTCCCGGTTGCCGCCAAACTGCGCGCCACCGTGACCCTCACCGCGGCCGTGGAGAAACCCGCCGGCATCGAGGCGGTGTTCACTCTCACCTACGAGATCCAGGGTGGGACCCGGCCGGTGTGTGTGGCCGAGGTCGTCGTCGTCTACCGATGACCGCCGACGCCCGCACCACGCAGACCAGCATCACCGTGGGCCGGCGGCGCGTCCGGGTCCACATCAGGCACGGATCCGGTGTGCCGCTGGTGCTGTGCAACGGAATCGGCGCCGGGCTCGAGGTGCTCGATCCCTTGGTCGCCGCCCTCGACCCGGCCACTACCGTCGTCCGATTCGACGTCCCTGGTGCCGGCGGGTCGCCGGCCTCGTTGATTCCTTACGGATTCGTTTGCCTCGCAAGGCTACTGGGACGGGTACTCGACCGACTCGGTCTCGACACGGTGGACGTCCTCGGTCTGTCCTGGGGCGGGGCATGGCCGAGCAGTTCGCTTTCCAGAACCCGCGTCGATGCCGCCGACTCGTGCTCGTCGCCACCGCTACCGGTGCCCTCATGGTGCCCGGACAACCCCGGGTGCTTGCGAAGATGCTCACCGGTCGCCGGTTCACCGACCCCGACCACGTCGCAGCGATCGCCGGCCAGATCTACGGCGGCACCGCGAGGAATCGAGACCAGGACATCGCCGCACTCTTCGCCGCTCAGCTCCACGACGGGTCGACGATCGGCTATCTGCACCAGCTGCTTGCCGGCGCCGTGTGGACCAGCTTGCCGATGCTTCCCGCCATCCGTCAACCCACTCTGATCGTCGCCGGCACCGACGATCCCATCGTCCCGATCATCAACGCCCACATCCTGCACCGACTACTGCCCATGCCACCCTGCACGTGCACGACGGCGGACATATCGAACCGATCACCAACGCCGGTGGACTCGCCCCGGCGATCGACGCCTTCCTCCGCGAACCCGAACAACGACGATGACATCTCCAATGACCGCGGGGGCGTGCAGGGGCCCCGGCCGATCGAGCGTATCTTGAGGTGACATGGGGTGTTCTCTCCGGAGCAGAGTGTGGGACCGCACATGAAGCGGTTGGCGCGTTACGCCGCGATCACCGGGTATGCCGAGCTGTGCGCGTCGTTGGGGACCGATCCGACCCCGCTGCTGCGCGGCGTCGGGCTCGAGCCCGCTGGGTTGGGCCTGCCGGACCGGTGGGTCCCCGCCATCGCGATTGCCCGCCTGCTGGAACGCTCGGCGGCCGCGACCCGCTGTCCCGATTTCGGGCTGCGGCTCGTCGAGCGGCGGCGCTTCGCCAGCCTCGGCCCGGTGAGCCTGGTCATCCGGGAGGAACCCGACGTCCGGAGTGCGCTGAAGTTCTTGATGCGCTATCAGCACATGTACAACGAGGCCCTGCGGATGCGGTTGGTCGAGGCCGAGGACGTGGCGACGATCCGGGTGGCGCTCGAGTTGGGCGAACCCGCGGACACCCGGCAGACCGCGGAACTGGCGATGGGGGTACTGCATGGGCTGTTACGTGATTTCCGCGGCGGTCGCTGGCAGCCGCTGGCGGTCTGCTTCACCCACATCGCACCCGAGGACATCAGCACTCATCTCGAGACATTCGGCCCGATGGTCAAGTTCGACCAGGAGTTCACCGGAATCGTCCTGTACACCAGCGATCTGGACGCACCCAACGTCATGTCGGGTCCCTCGATCGGCCCGTACGCGCGCCAATTTCTCGACACTCTCGACGCTCGGTCCGAGGCGACGCCCGTCACCCGGGTCCGCGAGTTGATCGAACTGCTGTTGCCCACCGGGCGATGCTCGGTCGAACAGGTCGCCCGCAGCCTCGGGGTCGACCGGCGCACGGTACACCGCCACCTCGCCGGGGCTGGGCAGAACTACACCACGGTGCTCAACGCCGTCCGTGTGGATCTGGCCGAACACCTCGTTGCCGGCCGGCGCTACTCTCTCACCGAGGTCTCCGAGTTGCTCGGATTCTCGTCCGCAAGCAACTTCTCCCGCTGGTTCAGTAGCGAATTCGGCTGCAGTCCAAGGCAATGGCGGGTTACATACCGGACGGACCCCATCGTCGGGGCTGGGGACGCGCTGGTATAACACCCGTGCTACGAGACGCCGGGTGTGGGCAGTCGGGGTCCGACGGTCGGCGAGGGGTATCCGGCGAGCCGCCGCCGGACCGGTGACCGCACGGAGATGGTGCCGATATCCACCGGCGCGATCCGAGGTTTCCGGATGGCTCGACGTGGATGTCCCGTATCGAATAGATCGTGTCCCAATGGGGACAGTATGCCGTGCCGGCTCCGGATACTGTGAGAGGCGTCGCATTTCAGGCTGTGTAGGAAGACCTCGGCCGGACTGGAGTCACCGCGACCCGCTCGCTCGCGGCGACCTCCACCGCAGCGAGCCGGTCACCACGAATGTCCTCAATACATTGGCATGGAGCATATCTCGGTCACTCACCGAGAGTGACGGACCCGACCCACGTCGAATATCTCGGCCGGGCCGGGTATCCAGGCCGACCTGACGAGAAAGAGAGTGTGCAGGGTGCTGGATGCTACCGCGGCCGCGGAGTCCGATCGCAGAGATCCCGATCACGACACGTCGATCGGAGCAGATACGCGGCCGAGCGCGGGCGTGGTGACCAATCATGCCGAGTCGGGCGACCGAGGCGGGGAAGGAAGCAGCGGTGGCCGCAGGACCCGGCTCAACAGGAACGTCGTGCTCGAACGGGTGCGCGCATCGCTGCCCGGATCGGTGTTGTCCGCCGCGGCGGCGGCGACCGCAGTTCTCACGGCACGCCTGCTGGGCGGAATCAGCCCTCTGCTGATCGCGATTCTGCTCGGCGCGGTGGTCGCCAATCTGAGGACGCTGCCGGCGGTTTTCGAACCGGGGGTGACCCTCGCGTCGCGGCGGCTGCTCCGTATCGGAGTCGCACTCCTGGGTCTGCAACTATTGGTGCCGAACGTGCTGGCACTGGGGTGGGGAACGCTCGCGGTGGTCGCTGGCGTGGTCGTCCTGGGTATCGCCGGGTCGATGGCGTTGGGAAAGTGGCTCGGGATCGGCTACACGCAACGGCTGCTGATCGCGTGCAGTTTCTCGATCTGCGGTGCCGCGGCGGCGGCCGCGGTCGACGGTGTGGTGAACGCACGCAAGCGAGAGCTGGTGACCACGGTCGCGCTGGTCGTCATCTTCGGCACTGTGATGATTCCGGCTCTTCCCGCGGCTGCGGCCGCCATGGGCCTGGACTCCACTCAGGCGGGAATGTGGGCCGGCGCCGCGATTCACGAGGTGGCCCAGGTGGTTGCGGCCGGTGGCGCGCTCGACGCGGGGTCGTCGGCCGCGGTGGCGGGCGGCGGGGCCCTGGCCATTGCGGTGACGGTCAAGCTGGCCCGAGTGGCGCTGCTGGCGCCGGTGGTCGCGTGGATCGGGGTGGTGTCACGACGCCGTGCCGTCACGCCCATGCAGACGCGGCGACCGCCCTTGGTGCCGCTGTTCTTGGTCGGCTTTCTTGCCTGCGTGGCGCTGCGGGCCACCGGGGTTCTCGGACCTGCGTGGCTCGACGCCGCGCGACTGGTCCAGACCGCGATGCTCACCTCCGCGATGTTCGCGCTCGGCACCGGGGTCCGGCTGTCCGTGTTGCGCGGTGTCGGGTGGCGCCCCTTCGCTCTCGCCGCCGCTTCGACGATCGTCGTCACCGCGACCTCGCTCACCGGAGTGCTGCTGCTCACGTAGTCGATCGACGCAAAGCGCGGAAACCGACGTGGCAGACTGCCCGAGCAGGGGAACGTATGTGCGATTATCGATGATGGAGCGCGCGATACGGGAGGTGCCGGATGGGGTGGGGGAACGGTCCACCGAGCTGGTCCGAGATGGAGCGCGTTCTCTCCGGCCGGGCGAACCCAGGCAACGCCCGGACCGGTCAGGATTTCCCCGGTGACGGCAACGACAGCCCGGCCTGGTCGCGCACCCGCCCCGACTACGAAGCCCGGGTGCGCCCACCCGAGGGGCCGGTCGTGCCCTACGCCGAACTGCACGCGCACTCGGCATTCAGCTTCCTCGACGGCGCTTCCACGCCCGAAGAACTCGTCGAGGAAGCCGTGCGGCTGGGTTTGGACGCGCTCGCGATCACCGACCACGACGGTCTGTATGGCGTGGTGCGGTTCGCCGAGGCGGCACGAGAGCTGAACATGCGCACCGTGTTCGGGGCCGAACTGGCCGTGGGCGACGACCACCTTCTCGTGCTTGCCCGCGGACAGGAAGGTTATCGCCGACTGTCCCGCGTAATTGCCGCGGCACACCTCGTCGGCGGGGTGAAGAACGAACCCCGCTACGACTACGACGCCCTCACCGAGGCGGCCGGTGGACACTGGCAGATCCTCACCGGTTGCCGCAAAGGCGCAGTACGACGCGCGCTCGACTCCGGGGGCCCCGATGCGGCCGCGGCCGCGCTGCGCGATCTCGTCGACCGATTCGGTGCCGACCGCGTCACCGTCGAACTCACCCGGCACGGTCTTCCCGACGACAGCGAACGCAACACTGCACTGGCAGAGCTTGCCGCACTGCAAGGGCTTCCGTGCATTGCGAGTACCGCCGCGCACTTCGCTGCTCCGCACCGGCGACGACTGGCGATGGCGATGGCCGCGATCTCCGATCGGCAGAGCCTCGACGACGCGGCGAGCCGGCTCGCGCCCACCGGAGGCGGACACCTGCGTTCGGGTGCGGAGATGGCGCAGTTGTTCGCCGCGTATCCCGGTGTCGTGCACGCCGCGGCGGAACTCGGCCGGGAATGCGCGTTCGACCTGCGGCTGATCGCCCCGAAGCTGCCACCGTTCGACGTACCGGACGGACACACCGAACCGACCTGGCTGCGGTCGCTCACCTACGAGGGCGCCCGGCGCCGCTACGGCCCACCCGAGCGCAACCCCGCGGCGTATCGGCAGATCGAGCACGAACTCGACATCATCGGCAGGCTGGGATTTCCCGGCTACTTCCTCGTCGTCCACGACATCGTGCAGTTCTGCAAGGCGAACGACATCCTGTGCCAGGGAAGAGGATCGGCAGCCAACTCCGCGGTCTGCTACGCCATCGGCATCACCAACGTCGACCCGGTCCGCAACGATCTGCTATTCGAACGGTTCCTGTCGCCGGAACGCGACGGCCCACCCGACATCGACCTCGACATCGAATCCGATCGCCGCGAGGAAGCCATCCAGCACGTCTACGCGAAGTACGGGCGCACCCACGCCGCGCAGGTCGCCAACGTCATCACCTACCGCGGGAGATCCGCGGTCCGCGACATGGCGCGCGCCCTCGGCTACTCGCAGGGGCAGCAGGACGCGTGGAGCAAACAGATCAGCCGCTGGAACGGGGTGACCGTCGAAACCGACACCGACATTCCCGCACCCGTTCTCGAACTCGCCGAACAGATCGAGGGAATGCCCCGGCATCTGGGTATCCATTCCGGCGGCATGGTGATCTGCGACCGGCCTGTCGCCGACGTGTGTCCCGTCGAATGGGCCCGCATGCCGGGTCGCACGGTCCTCCAGTGGGACAAGGACGACTGTGCCGCAGCGGGACTCGTCAAATTCGATCTCCTCGGGCTGGGCATGCTCTCGGCCCTGCACTACATGATCGACCTCGTGGCCGAACACGAAGGTACCCAGGTCGATCTCGCGCAACTCGACCTGACGGAGGAGGGCGTGTACGAGATGTTGCGCCGCGCCGACTCCATCGGTGTTTTCCAGGTGGAATCGCGGGCACAGATGGCGACGTTGCCGCGGCTCGAACCGCGCAACTTCTACGATCTGGTGATAGAGGTGGCGCTGATCCGACCCGGTCCCATCCAGGGCGGATCGGTGCACCCGTACATCCGTCGCCGCAACGGCCACGAACCCGTCACCTACGACCACCCGTGCCTCGAGAAGTCGCTCAAACGCACTCTGGGTGTGCCGCTGTTCCAGGAACAACTGATGCAGATGGCCGTCGACGCCGCCGGATTCAGCGCGGCCGAAGCCGACCAGCTGCGCCGCGCGATGGGTTCCAAGCGTTCGCCGGCAAAGATGGAACGGCTGCGCGACAGACTCTACGATGGTATGCGCGAGTTGCACGGAATCACCGGAGACGTGGCCGACCGCATCTACGAGAAACTGCATGCCTTCGCGAATTTCGGTTTCCCCGAAAGTCATTCGCAGAGTTTTGCCTCGCTCGTGTTCTATTCGTCCTGGTTCAAACTGCACCATCCCGCGGCGTTCTGCGCGGGATTGCTGCGGGCACAGCCGATGGGGTTCTACTCGCCCCAGTCGCTGGTCGCCGACGCTCGGCGACACGGAGTCGCCGTGCACGGCCCCGACGTCAATGCGAGCCTCGCGCACGCCACGGTCGAGAACAGCGGGGTCGAGAACTGCGGACGGGACGTGCGGCTCGGACTGGGGGAGGTGCGCCATATCGGCGACGACCTCGCCGCCCGGATCGTGGCCGAGCGCGACGCGCACGGCAACTACACGTCGTTCCTGGACCTGACCGGCCGGGTCGAGCTCACTGCCGCGCAGGCCGAGTCCCTCGCGACGGCAGGGGCACTGGCCGCTTTCGGGATCACCCGTCGTGAAGCCCTGTGGGCCGCCGGACCGGCAGCAACACAGCGCGCCGGCCGGCTCCCCGGCATCGGCGCGTCCACGGAAGCTCCCGCGCTACCCGGCATGAGCGAGCACGAACTCGCCGCCGCCGACGTGTGGGCCACCGGAGTCTCCCCGAACAGCTATCCGA
>NZ_JAUZMZ010000370.1:0-1292 GCF_036327435.1 Rhodococcus chondri
ACCCTGCAGTCGCTTGCGCTGATTTGTCACGCTCGTGCGAAGCGACCTGCGGATGCCCCGGTCCTCATCGTCGCGCCGACGTCGGTGGTTCCGAACTGGGCTGCCGAGGCCCGGCGGTTCACGCCGGATCTGAACGTCGTCGCGATCACCGAGACGTCCGGCAAACGCGGTGTTGGTCTGGGCGAGCTGCTCGACGATATCGACGTCGTCGTCACGTCGTACACGCTGCTGCGCCTCGACATCGACGACTACCTCGCCCAAGGATGGTCGATGCTGCTGCTCGACGAAGCCCAATTCGTCAAGAATCATCGGGCGAAGGCCTATCAGTGTGTGCGGCAGGTCGAGGCGCCGCTGAAGCTCGCGATCACCGGCACCCCGATGGAGAACAATCTGATGGAGTTGTGGTCGCTGCTGTCGATCGCCGCACCCGGATTGTTTCCCAACCCGACGAAGTTCCAGGACTACTACCGCAGGCCCATCGAAAGTGGCGCCAATCCCGAATTGCTTGTGCAGCTGCGTCAGCGCATCAAACCGCTGATGTTGCGTCGTACGAAGGAGCAGGTGGCCCCGGACCTGCCGGACAAGCAGGAGCAGGTACTCGAGGTCGATCTGACACCGAAGCACCGGGCTTTGTACGACCGGCAGTTGCAGCGGGAGCGGCAGAAGGTCCTCGGTCTCGTCGACGACATGGNCCGNAACCGCATCACGATCCTGCGGTCGCTGACGGTACTCCGCCAGATGAGCCTCGACCCGGCGCTGTTCGACGACACGCACAGCAAGGTGGGGTCCGCGAAGATCGACGCGCTGCTCGAACAGCTCGACGACGTGATCGCCGGAGGGCACCGGGCACTGGTGTTCAGCCAGTTCACCGGGTTCCTCGGCCGGGTCCGCGCCCGGCTCGACGCGGCGGGCATCGAATACGTGTACTTGGATGGCAAAACCCGCAATCGCGGAAAGATGCTCGAGGACTTCAAGACCGGAACGGCACCGGTGTTCCTCATCAGCCTCAAAGCCGGCGGGTTCGGCCTGAACCTGGTGGAGGCGGACTACTGTTTCCTGCTCGACCCGTGGTGGAATCCCGCGGCCGAGGCGCAGGCGATCGACCGCACCCACCGGATCGGGCAGACCCGCAATGTCATGGTGTACCGGCTGATCACCCGCGACACCATCGAGGCCAAGGTGCGGGCGATGCAGCTGCGCAAGTCGCAGTTGTTCTCGTCCGTCGTCGACGACGGCGAGATCTTTTCGTCGGCGTTGACCGCCGACGACATCCGAGCCCTCCTCGCCTGACG
>NZ_JAUZMZ010000371.1:0-1277 GCF_036327435.1 Rhodococcus chondri
TGCAGCGACTCGCCGACACGCTCCGCCGGGAAGGGGCACTCGACTTCGGCAGCCAGATGTCGCTCGCCGCCCGTGTCGCCCGCGACCACCCGGAGGTGGGGCTGAGCGAACGCGAACGCTTCCGGGTGGTGTTGCTCGATGAATACCAGGACACCGGGCACGCCCAGCGGGTTCTGCTGTCCGCGTTGTTCGGTGGAGGCCAGGACCCCGACCTCGCGGTGACCGCGGTCGGCGACCCCATGCAATCCATCTACGGCTGGCGCGGGGCGTCGGCAGCGAACCTGCCACGGTTCGCGACCGACTTCGCGTTGCCGGGCGGTGTCCCGGCGCCGAGGCTGGAACTGCTCACCAGCTGGCGCAATCCACCCGAAGCCCTCGAACTGGCGAATGTGTCGTCCGAGCCGCTGCGTGATCGCGGAGTGACGGTGAGCCGACTGCGACCGCGCCCCGACGCCACCGACGGTGATGTGCGGCTGGCGCTGCTTCCCGATGTCGAAGCCGAACGCGAGTGGGTCGCAGATCGCATCGCCGCCGAATACGCCGCGGCGCTCGCGGCGGAGACACCACCGCCGACGGCCGCGGTGCTGGTGCGCCGCAACGCCGACGCCGCACCCGTCGCGGAGGCGCTGCGGGCCCGCGGATTGCCCGTGGAAGTCGTCGGACTCGGCGGTCTGCTGCACACGCCCGAGGTCGCGGATGTCCTGGCGATGCTGCGGCTCGCGGCCGACCCGATGGCCGGCAGCGCAGCGGTGCGTGTACTCACCGGTGCCCGCTGGCAGCTCGGCGCCGCCGACCTGAAGGCGCTGTGGCGACGCGCGCAGGAGCTCGCGATCTCCGGACGGTTCGGTGTCTCGGGTGCCGTCACCGACCCGGACGCGCTCGACGACGCCCTCGATTCGGCTCTGCCCGGCGAATACGCCGATCAGGCCGGGCTCGCCGACGCCATCTCCGATCCCGGGGACCGCAAACAGTATTCGACGTTCGGCTACGCACGTATCACCGCACTCGGCAAAGAACTCGCGTCGCTGCGCGAGCGTCTCGGTCAGCCCCTCACCGAGCTCGTCGCCGAGGTCGAGCGCATTATGGGCATCGGCATCGAAGCGCAGGCACGGGTCGACAGCCGCGGCGGTATCGCCGGTCGTGAACACCTCGACGCCTTCGCCGACGTCGTCGCGTCCTACGCCGGACGCGGCAACGCCACGCTGAGCGGGCTGCTCGCGTACCTCGCCGCCGCCGAGGAGATAGAAAAGGGACTCGCGCCCGGTGAGGTGGAAGTC
>NZ_JAUZMZ010000372.1:0-1275 GCF_036327435.1 Rhodococcus chondri
CGGTCTTGAGCGGGCTGTCGATCGAGTCGAGGGTGTCGGCGATCTCCGGAGCTTCGTCCGCGAGCCAGCCGGCGTCGTCGGCCCGGCAGGCCGACCGGACGTCGTCGAGGTCCGCCCGCAGCTGTGCGAGGGTGCGTTTGGTCCGCCCCGGCGACAACCGGCGCACGACCTCGAACGGGGCGCCTTCCGCGCAGCGGGCCAACGCCCGGCGCGCGCGGCGCAGCAGGTCGCCGTCGCGCTCGAAGTGGTCGGCCAGCACCGCACGCGCCACACCGCGCACGTCCGCGAGGGCCTCCGGGTTCGTGCTGCGGGCACGTTCGAGGCACAGGCGTTGCCACATGAACAAGCAGTCCTCGACGAGCACCAGCAGTTGCAGCGTTTCACCGAGCAAGCCGTCGGCGGCGATCTTCTGCACGTAGGCCACGTGCGCGGCCATCGTGGCATCCGGATCCACCCCGTCGAGCAGGTCGCCGGCGTGCTCCCGCAGCCGCGTCACCGCTTCCGTGAGCAGCGGTCCGAGGTCGGCGATGGGCGCCCAGTCCGCGTCCGTCAACGTGGCGGTGTGATCGACGATGGCAACAGCCCTGGTCAGCGTGTTGTGGTGGCCGACGACGTCGCCGAGGTCGGGGGCCTGCGCGAGCGCAAGTACACGTTCGACAGTGTCCGGTTCGACGTCCTCGCCCCGGAGCCGGACGATGGCGGCCTCGACCGAGGCGATGGCACCGCGCAACGCCCGCACAATCGTGTGCAGAGGGTCGGTCGCGGGCACGTCGGGTCCGATCGGATGGGTCATGTGCTCCATCGTGCTACTCCGCGGCTCCGGATGCAGCAGCGCCTCCCGAACTTTTCTCCCGGCGGGACCGAAATGCTCAGTTCGGCACGCGCACCCAGGCGTCTTCGAGCACCGCCACCACATCGGTCTCGCGCCGCGCGCGATAGGCACTGAGGATGCGGCGCGGCCGAATCTCGGTGTCGAGCCCGATCGCGGTCGCCAGGGCCGCGTTGACGCGCTCTTCGGGCACAACTTCCGGTGTCTCGTACCCGACCAGGGCGAGGGCCCGGCGCAGCGGTTCGGCGTTGTCGGCGACCGTGCGCAACGGCAGCACGTCGAAGCGCCCGTCGGCCCGGAATTCGAGCAGCACCTCGCCCCCTTCGTCGATCCCGAGGTCTTCGAGAAAGTGTCGTACCGAACCCAATTGGGGCGCAGCGCCCGACCATCGCAGCATCTGGCCCCCGAGTCTCGAGTTCAGCACGAGACGGCCGCCCGTTCGGCAT
>NZ_JAUZMZ010000373.1:0-1231 GCF_036327435.1 Rhodococcus chondri
ATCGGTCTCCTACCCAGGGGGAGTGCCCGCGGCGTCCGAACCGAAACGCCGCGAGCCGGGTCGGTTCGTCCCGAAGGACGAGCCGACCCGGCTCGCATGAGAACCGCCAGGTCCTATCGGATCCCGAGCGGAGTTTCTACCGTGCCGTTCCTACCGTGCGAAGGCCTTTTCCAGGATCTCCTGCTGCTCCACAGCGTGGACCTTGCTCGAACCCGAGGACGGTGCCGACATCGCACGACGCGACACGCGCTTGATTCCGGCGAGCTTCTCGGGCAGCAGTTCGGGCAGAGCCAGACCCAGGAACGGCCATGCGCCCTGGTTGGCCGGCTCTTCCTGCACCCAGAAGAACTCGGTGGCGTTCGGGTACCGGTCGAGTGTCTCGGCGATACGCCGACGCGGCACCGGGTACAGCTGCTCGACGCGGACGATCGCGACGTCGTCGCGGCCTTCCTTCTGCTTCTTCGCGACCAGTTCCCAGTAGATCTTGCCGGAGGTCAGCAGCACACGGGTCGCCTTGGACCGATCCGCGGTGTCGTCCTCGTACGGAACCTCTTCGAGGAGCGAACGGAACTTGCCGTGGGTGAAGTCCTCGACATTGCTGACCGCGGCCTTGTTGCGCAGCATCGACTTGGGCGTGAACACCACGAGCGGGCGGCGGATGCCGTCGAGGTGGTGGCGACGCAGCAGATGGAAGTAGCTGGCCGGGGTGGACGGCATCGCCACGGTCATCGAACCCTCGGCACACAGCTGCAGCCAGCGCTCGATACGACCCGACGTGTGGTCCGGGCCCTGACCTTCGTGGCCGTGCGGCAGGAGCAGCACGACGTCGGAGAGCTGACCCCACTTGGCCTCACCGGACGAGATGAACTCGTCGATGATGGACTGCGCGCCGTTGACGAAGTCGCCGAACTGGGCTTCCCACAGCACCAGCGCGTCGGGGTTGCCCACCGAGTAGCCGTACTCGAAGCCCAGGCCCGCGAACTCGGTCAGCGCCGAGTCGTAGACCAGGAACTTGCCGCCGTTCCCACCGTTCTTGGCGACTTCCTGCAGCGGCGTGTACTCGGCACCGGTCTTGCGGTCGATGAGCACCGAGTGGCGCTGCGTGAACGTGCCACGACGCGAGTCCTGGCCCGCCAGGCGCACGAGTGCGCCCTGCTCGACGAGCGAACCGAATGCGAGCAGCTCGGCGTAGGCCCAGTCGACGTGGCCCTCGCGCGACATATCGCGGCGC
>NZ_JAUZMZ010000374.1:0-1223 GCF_036327435.1 Rhodococcus chondri
ATGAACATTGACGACATGGTGATGATCAGCATCGACGACCACGTGGTCGAACCGGCCGACATCTTCGAAAAGCACTTCCCGAAGAGCCTGATGGATCAGGCACCCACGCTCACCGCCCATCCGCGCAACCCCAACGTGCAGGCCTGGCAGTTCCAGGGCTCGGTGGTCGGCAGCTCCGGCCTGAACGCCGTCGTCTCCTGGCCCAAGAACGAGTGGGGCATGGACCCCACCGGCTACGCCGAGATGCGACCCGGCGTCTACGACATGGACCTGCGCGTGCGCGACATGGACGCCAACGGCACCCTCGCCGCGACACTGTTCGCCACCTTCCCCGGCTTCGCCGGCACCCACCTGGCGAGCCTGCCCGACAAGAAGCTCTCCCTCGCCGCCCTCAAGGCGTTCAACGACTGGGTGGTCGGCGAGGTCCCCGACACCCATCCGGGACGCTTCATCCCGCTCGGCATCATCCCGTTCTTCGATGTCGACGAGTCGGCCCGTGAAATTCGGAGGCTCGCCGCGATGGGTTGCCGTTCGATCAGCATTCCCGAAACGCCGTACGGTGTCGGTGAAGGCTTCCCTGACTTCAAGTCCGGGTACTGGGATCCGATCTTCTCGGCCTGCGTCGAGCACGACATCGTGCTCAGCCTGCACATCGGCGGCGGATTCAGCTTGGTCAAACGTCCCGAGGGCTTCAACCTCGACGACATGATGATCCTGACACCGCTGATCTCCACCATCGCGGCCACCGACATGATGCTCAGCGGGGCCTTCCAGAAGTTCCCCGACCTCAAGGTCGCGATGAGCGAGGGCGGTGTCGGCTGGGTCGCCCCGTGGCTCGACCGGCTCGAACGGCACGTCGTCAACCAGTCCTGGACGGGCACGAGCTTTTTGCCCCAGGGCATGTCGCCGACGGACGTGTGGCGCAAGAACTTCCTGGCGTGCTACATCACCGAACCGAGCGGGCTGAGCAACCGCGACCGGCTCGGCATCGACACCATCGCGTGGGAGTGCGACTACCCGCACTCGGACTCGACGTGGCCGAATTCGCCGGAGATGCTCAAGGAGGAGCTCGACGCCGCGCAGTGCACCGACGCGGAGATCGACAAGATCACCTTCGAGAACGCCTCTCGCTTCTTCGGCTGGGATCCTTTCGCGCACATCCCGCGCGAGCAGGCCACCGTGGGTGCGCTGCGCGCCAAGGCGGCCGATGTCGACATCAGCGA
>NZ_JAUZMZ010000375.1:0-1169 GCF_036327435.1 Rhodococcus chondri
CGCCCAGCGCGTAGAGGCCCGCGGAATCGGCGTCGAGCACGATGCGGGCCAGCAGCAGATCCAGCGACGTCAACGCGATCAACGCGAGTTGCACCTGCGAGGCGCGCAGCACCGCCCCGGTGTTCGGCACCCACGACGTCGCTTCTTCGCCCCCACGCCCCACCAGCAGCGACGCGGCCACCGCCACCACCCCGGTCCCTACGGCGCCGGCGAACAGTGCCGCACCGGGACCGCCGCCGACCGCGAGCACCGCGACGGCCGGCACCACCTTCGCGATGCCGGCCACGGCCAGGACGGCGCTGAGCGCCGCGAACCGGCCCCGGCCCTGCAGCAGTCCCTGCTCGGCCGCCAGCAACACCAGCAGCGGCGCGGTCACCAGCGACCCGAACGCACCCGCGACGCTCGTGTCGAGCGCCCACGCGACCACCGGAACCAGTATCAGCGCGACCACGGCCGCCATCGCGGCGCACCGATATCCGAGACGACGGAGCGCGGCGACGCCGCTGCCGTGCACCGCTTCGCGGGCCACCACGGTCTGCAGGGCCAGCGCGGGCACCGCGAGCACGAGCTGCGCCGCGAGGAGAGCGGCGAATTCGCCGTAGCCGGCAGGTCCGAGCCAGCGTCCGGCGGGAAGATGCAGCAGGTAGGACGCGATATTGGCGGTCATTGCGCCGACCGTCACCATCGTCATTCCGGCGACAGCGGTACCGGTGGCCGAGCGGCGCGTCGTCTCTGGTCGCGGCATCCGCCCATCCTCCCATCCGGGGTAACGCCGTAGTCTGCGGCCATGTTCAGGCCGGTGTCGCTGCGTACCAGTTCTCGGCGGTCCCGGTCGCCGGGCCGGGCCGCGGTCCCGCTCTGGTCGCTGGCGCTGACGTTCGTGGTGCTCGGGCCGCTGCTCACCTCGCGTGGCAGCTATCTGCTCCTGCGTGATGCGGTGAGCACGCCGCGGTCGTTCCTCACCGACTCGGCGCTCGGCCTGTCCGACGCCGCGGCCCGCGCGGTACCGCAGGATGCGCTGCTCGCCGCGGTCACCTCCGTCGTCGACGGTGGTGTCGCGGTGACGGCGATCCTCTCGGTGTCGGTGTGGGCGGCCGGGTACGGCGCTGCGCGGCTCGTAGCCGTGCTGCTACCCACCGCGGGCACGCCCGCACAACTCGTCGCCGCGA
>NZ_JAUZMZ010000376.1:0-1164 GCF_036327435.1 Rhodococcus chondri
AGGACGGACTGTCCACCCCGGTGGTGTTCCGCGAACTCGACAGGCTGCGGGCTGCGGGCGATCCGAAGCGCGTCGGCGACACCGACGCCCTGCTCCACGCCCTGAGCACCGGAAACCCACGCGAACTCGCCCCGCTCCTGGGCAACGACCTGCAGTCCGCTGCGCTGTCGCTGCAGCCGGCGCTGCGTCGCACGCTGCGCGCCGGGGTGGAGGCCGGGGCGCTGGCGGGCATCGTCTCGGGTTCGGGTCCCACCTGCGCGTTCCTCGTCGCCGACGAGCGCGCGGCCGTCACCGTCAGCGCCGAGCTGGCCGGAGCCGGCGTGTGCCGCACCGTGCGTGTCGCATCCGGCCCGGTTCCCGGTGCCCGCGTGGTGGACCGCACCGCATCCACTCATCCCTGAACACACCCTCCGGAAGGCATGACTTCGCGTGGCGAATCTGATCAACCTCGAACAGGTCTCGAAATCGTTCGGCATCAAACCGCTGCTGGATTCGGTATCCCTCGGCGTCCAGGAAGGCGAGCGGATCGGGGTCGTCGGCCTCAACGGCGGCGGCAAGACCACCATGCTCGAAGTGCTCGCCGGCATCGAGCAACCCGATTCCGGTCGGGTGAGCCGCGTCGGCGGCCTGCGCATGGCGGTGGTCACCCAGCGCGGTGTGCTGCCAGAAGGATCGACCGTCGGCCAGGTGGTGCTCGGGCCG
Organism: Rhodococcus chondri; assembly: GCF_036327435.1. Classification (NCBI taxonomy): domain Bacteria; kingdom Bacillati; phylum Actinomycetota; class Actinomycetes; order Mycobacteriales; family Nocardiaceae; genus Rhodococcus; species Rhodococcus chondri. Next base: position 703 of record NZ_JAUZMZ010000376.1, read on the forward strand.
CTCGGTGTGGCCGAGCACGAATGGGCGGGTGACGCGCGTATCCGGTCGGTGCTCGCCGGAATCGGGATCGACAAGCTCGGACTCGATGCGGTCGTCGACGGATTGTCCGGCGGTGAACGGCGCCGGGTGGCGCTGGCCGCGGCGCTGGTGCAGGACCTGGACCTGTTGGTGCTGGACGAGCCCACCAACCACCTCGACGTCGAAGGCGTGCAGTGGCTGGCCGAGCACCTGCTGGACCGGCGCAGCGCCCTCGTTGTCGTCACCCACGACCGGTGGTTCCTCGACACCGTCGCCACCAGCACGTGGGAGGTGGTGAACGGCAAGATCGAGGCCTACGAGGGCGGCTACAACGACTGGATCTTCGCGCGCGCCGAGCGGTCCCGGCAGGCCCACGCGATGGAGGAACGCCGGCAGAACCTGGCCCGCAAGGAATTGGCGTGGCTGCGTTGCGGTGCCCCGGCC
>NZ_JAUZMZ010000377.1:0-1131 GCF_036327435.1 Rhodococcus chondri
GGTCATCTCGGTGTCGCCGAAGGTGGCGGTGTTGGTGGGTACCGCGAGCAGCTGGGCGCCCGCGTCGATCGAGTCCCGGAACGCCCGGTCGAACGCCACCTCGTAGCAGGTGGCGACGCCGATGGGGATACCGGCGGCGGTGACCGCGCCGTCCCCGTCCCCCGGCACGAAATGTCCGGCCCGGTCGGCGTATTCGGAGAACAGCCGGAAGAACGAGCGGTACGGCAGATACTCGCCGAACGGCTGGATGATCCGCTTGTCGTGCTGCTCGCCGGGACCGGACTGCGGCCCCCACACGATCACCGAGTTGGTGGTGGTGCCGTCCCCGTTGAGCAGCACCGCGCCGACGAGGATCGGCGCGCCGATCAGGGCGGCGGCCGCGGTGATGTCGGCGGCGGCGTCCGGGTTGCGCAGCGGGTCGATGTCCGAGGCGTTCTCCGGCCAGATCACCACGTCGGGCGCGGCGACGGTGCCGGCGCGGACGTCGGCGGCCAGCTCCCGGGTGCGGGCGACATGGTTGTCGAGCACCGCCTTGCGTTGCGCGTTGAAGTCCAGTCCCAGTCGCGGGACGCTGCCCTGGATCGCGGCCACGGTGACCGTGCGGGCGCCGGCGCCGGGGTCGGGCAGCAGCGGCCACACGGCGAGCGCGGTCAACGGGGCGAGGATCGCCCACGCCCCGGCCCGCAGCACGGTCGTGCGGGCGGTCTCCGGGGCGCCGGGGCGCGGGCGGGCCCGCCGGGCCAGGGCCAGGGCCGCGGCGGCGAGTCCGGTGCCGGTCAGGGCCACCGCGAACGAGACCAGCGGGGCGCCGCCCACCGCGGCGAGCGCGGCGAACACCCCGTCGGGTTGCCCGAAGGCCAGCCGGCCCCACGGGAATCCGCCGAACGGCACGGTGGCGCGCAGGTATTCGGTCAGGCTCCACGCCGCGGCGATCCACAGCGGCGCGGCGCGCAGGGCGCGCAGATGCATGGCCAGCGCCCCGAACGCGCCGACGAACACGGCTTCGGCGGCGGCGAGCGCGAGCCACGGCAACGGCCCGACATACACCCCGATCCACGGCAGCAGCGGCACGAAGAATCCGAGGCCGGCGAGGTAGCCGTAACCGAACCCCGCCCGTCGGCGCAGCGGCTG
>NZ_JAUZMZ010000378.1:0-1108 GCF_036327435.1 Rhodococcus chondri
GCATCCACCAGTTCGAGGGCGCGCCGAGGGCCGACGTGGAGAACTGCTGTGAGCTCCGTTGCGTCCGCGACGATTCCGAAATCGACGACGGCAAGAGTGGCGGCGAGTTCCGGATCGACGCAGAACCGGTTTCGGATACGTTCGGCGACAAGCGGCTTCGGGTCGTCGCCCGACTGCAGGGCCGTCAGCGCGACTTCCACGAGTTCGGGAATGCCTGCGGTGAGCCGGTGCACCGCGCGAATCCGGTCCGGTCGCAGGGTGGTGTCGAAAGTGGTGGCACGGGAAGCAATTTCGCGTGCACTCCACGGACGAAGTTCGACGAGCGTCGCATGGGTCGCGAAGGCCGAGAGTAGCGCACGCAGGTCCGCACGTTGCGGACGCGGCTCGGTCGCGACGATCAATGGCGTTGTACCGCAATGCACCTCGTCGACGAGGTCGCGCACGTCGTCGGCGCCCAGCGTGTGGGCGTCGTCGATCACCCGCAATCCGGGGTGCTCGGTAACCGCCGATTGCCGGATGGCGGCGAGCAGCGCCGACTTGCCGGTGCCCGCACCGCCGACCAGAAGCAGCCGCGGAAGCCCGGTCGAGCCGAGGGCGCGGTCGACTTCCTGTGGCACGGGCAGCGGGGGGCGAGCGGTTGTGGGAAACATCGGCGACGTGGTCAGCGGTTGCCACCGGTAATGACGCCGACGACGTTGCCGGTGCCGTCGAGCGTCTTCTCCAAACCGCTGCCGACGCCTTCGGCCACGGCACCCACGCCCTGACCTGCTCCTTCCAGGGCGTCGCCGACCCGGCTGCCGTCCGGTTGCGGGGCGGGCTGTGTGACCACCGGTGCGGGGGCCGGTGCGGGGGCCGGTGCGGGTGCGGGAGCCGGTGCGGGTGCAGGTGGTGCGCCCGGCGCCGGCGGGAGCGGTGCGTCGGGCGCCGCCGGGAGCGGTGCGGGAACATCGGTGCCCGAGTCGGTTCCGGCAGGGCCGGCGGCGGGCGCGGGTGCGCCGGGGTTACGTGCGGTCGCGGCGGCCTGTGTGGCGCCTGCGGGAACGGCCACCGACGTGACGGCACCGGCCTGTTCGGTCGCGACCGTGACCGAACCCTCGTTGTCCACGAG
>NZ_JAUZMZ010000379.1:0-1060 GCF_036327435.1 Rhodococcus chondri
GGTCCCGGTGGACACCGGGCCGCAGGAAGAGGATCGATTCCCAGGCAAAGGCCAGCAGGTGCACGGCGGCAGCGACCAGCGTCGCGACCTGCACCACGGTGATCACGGCGACACCGTCCCCGGCGCGAAGCGGATGTCGAAGCGGTCGGCCACCTGCGGCAGCAGGAGCGCGATATCCGCGGGCGAGTGCTGCTCGTGCAGGACGGCGTCGACTCGAGCGAAGAAGCCACTCATCGCCGATCCGGCGCAGACCAGGAGAAGCACCGCGCGGTCGGTGAGCACCGAGAACGTGTTCTTCGTCCCCGCCGGGACGGTGAGTGAATCCCCCGGCGGGAGTTCGCAGCCGTCGCCGTCGAGCTGAACCAGTATCCGACCACGCAGCAGGTGGTAGGTCTTGGCCCAGGGCTCGGTATGCAGCGGCGGCGGGGTGCCGCGGGGCGCATCGACCAGCATGACTTCGTAGGCGCCGCCGGTGTGGTCACCGGAGGACAGCACCGTGACGAGGGCATCCGGCACCGACAATCGCCTGCCCGCACCGGCGCGTCGGAGATGAAACTTGGTCATATCTGCGACGCTATGGCGCGCACTGCCGGCGAACCATCCCCGGAATCGGGGATGCTCCGGCGGTTCGGACCGGCGCATACTGAGCTCATGCTCGAAGTGCGAGCAGAACGGTTGCGCCGGGAGATTCTCGACTTCGCCGGGACGGGCGCCGGCGTCACCGAACTGCACGAGCGTGCCATCGAACTGGTCGACCGCACCGTGTGCTGTGACCTGACGTGCTGGGCGCTGCTCGATCCGCTGACCTTGACCTTCGGTTCGATGACCAGCGGGGGCAGCCGCATCCCCGGCGAGTACGAGCCGCTGCTCGCCGAGTCGGAGTACGGCGGGCACGATCCCGCGACCTTCGCCGATCTCGCCCGCAGCGGCCGGACTGTCGCGCGAGCATCGGATCTGCCGTCGGCGGAAGTTGCCCGCAGTCTCCGGCACGGCGCGGTGTGGCGGCCACTCGGGCTCCTCCGCGAAGTTCGGGTCGTCTTCATCGTCGACGGATTATGTT